>NZ_JBFUMP010000004.1:0-257757 GCF_054049315.1 Cellulomonas sp. P5_E12
CGGCCTCCGCGGCGGCCTGGCGCGCGGCCTCCGCGGCCTGCTCCTGCAGCCAGGCGTCGTGCGCGGCGGTGACCGCGGACTCCGCCGCGGCGAGCGAGTCCGCGAGCGCACGCAGGGACGCGGCGCTGTGCCCCGCGGACGAGGACTCGCCGGGGGCGGCGGTGGAGGCGGCGGCCTCAACCGACGCGGGGTCCGTCGCGGCCAGCCCGGCGTCGGCGGTCGCGAGCTCGGCGGCGAGCTGCTGCCGGACGGCGTCGTCGGCCACCGCGTCCTGGCTGGCCGCGAGGGTGGCGCGGGCGCGCTCGGCGAGCGYGGCCAGCTCGGCGCGCGCGTCGGCGCGCACGGACGCCGACTGCACCGCCGCGGCACCGGCCACCTCGACCAGGCGCGCATCGACGTCGGCGACCTGCGCGTCGTGCGCGTCGGCCGCGCGCTCGTCGGCGGCGGCCGCGGCGGCCACGGTCGCCTCGTGCTCGGTCCACGCCCACGCGCTCCCGACGCCGCCGACCACGAGGACGGCGGTCACGGCGGCGACGATGCTGCGCGTTGGTCGGCGGATGAGAATCCCTCCGGAGCGGGAGGACGATCGGGTCGGACCGTCGTCAGGGTAGCCGCCGCGGTGCTCGTCGGCCCGACTGTCGGGCGCCGCGCGACCCTCCGGAGACGAGGTCGGGGTCGCCCACGGGGCGTGGTGTCGCCCGCCGGATCCCGGGCCGCAAGGATGCTCGTGCAGATCAGAGCGCTCCAGCGGGCCGCCTACCGCACGCCTCGAGCGGCCCGTGGGACGGGTCGCCCGCGCACCCCGCCGGCGTCCGCCCGCCGCCGGAGACGACGACCACGTCGGCGCGCCACGGCCATCCGGTGGAACCGACGACGGCGCGCTCAAGAACGCCCTCCGGAGGGCCGATCCCGCACCCATGAGTGATGTGCGCCCGACGCTGTCCCTTCCCGCGTCCGGCCCACACGGCACCGTGCCCGGCGTGCGGCCGCTCACGCCCGAGGAGCTCGGCCACCTCGACCGCGCACGCGCGCACCTGCGGTCCAGCGGCGCCGACCTCGGCGACCCACAGGCCGTCGGCGCGCTCCTGCACTCGGCGCGGACGCGCTGGGCCGACGGGCCGCCCACCGCCGTCCCGCAGGCGATGGTCATGGCGCTCGGCGTCGGCGTCGGCGACCTCGTCGTCGCCCGGGTCCCCGGTGCCCGGTGGGCCCTGCGCACCGGTCGCACGCCCTCCCCCGCGGTCGTGTCCGCCTCGGGCGAGGACGCGGCACTGCCGCTGACCGACGTCGGTGCACGCTGGCAGACCGGGTGCACGCCCGGCTGGGTCGCGGAGTACGTCACCGCCGCCGCCGCGCACCTGTCGGCCGGCGCGGCCCCCGAGCTGCCCGCCCAGCGGACGCCGGAGCGCGCCCGGGACCTGGACCCGCAGCCCGAGGGCCCGGTCTACCTGCCCTCGCGGCCGGCCTMGGAGGGGCAGCCGCTCTCGAGCCGACGGTCCACCCCGCCGCTCGCCGCCCGTCCGGTGGAGGACCAGCCGACCGCCCTGCGCGCGCTGGCCGACGCCGCCGGTGCGCCCCGCCGCGCCTCAGACCCCGACGCCGACGCGCTGCCGCAGTCCCCGACGGCGCCCGCGGCTGAACCTGCTCTCTCCCTGCTGGGCGGGACGCAGCCGGCACGCACCCCTGCCGACCTCCCCCACCCGCCGTCGCCGGCCGCGCAGGACATCGCCCTGGGAGCTCTCGACCACGCGCTCGAGTCGGCACTGGCCGGCGTCGACACCGCGACCACGTTCGCCCTGGTCGACGGTCCGGCCGCGAGCCACGAGGTGCGGCGGTTCGACGCGCACGAGGCGGCCGAGGCGCGGGAGTGGGTCCGGGCCTCCGGGGCCGACCGCGCTGCCGTCGCCTGGATCGGGCGCCTGCCCGGCGACTCGTCGGACCCCAGCTCCGTGGGCGCCCGCGCCGTGCTGGTCGAGGCGTCGGACGCGGGGGCACCGAGCCTCGTCGTCGCCCACCGGTTCTCGGCCGCCGTCCGGGAGGGCGAGGGCCGCGCCCGACCCGCGCGAGCGGTCGGCGAACCGCTGGTGATCGGGCAGGGCACGCCGCTGCTCTGACCACCGGGGAACGCGCGGCGGGTCGGAGTCGTTGAACAAGACCCGCCGACCCGAGGAGGAGCCCGTGGGCGTCCCCGTCACCCCCGTCGACCCGCAGCTCCCCACCGTCACCGCGCCGCCGTCGCGGGCCGCCACCGCGTTCGACAGCGCCGCCGACGCGCGCGCGGAGCTGGACCGCCAGATCACGGCCTACGTCGAGCTGGGTCTTCCGGCGCTGCTCGGCGAGGACCCGGCCGCCTTCCGTGACCGGCTCGCGCCCCTCGCCGAGGCCGCCGCGGCGCCGACCACGGCCCCCGGCGTCGAGGGGGACGACGTCCCGTTCGTGCTGGTCCTGCCGGGCCTGGACCTCAACGACGTGGCGCCGGCGATGCGCCGCGGGAAGCAGCTCGGCGTGAGCGTGATCGACCGCGTCGAGGCCCCGACCTACCGCCCGATCGAGGGCATCGACGTGCCCGCCGAGCCGTACCTGCTGCGGGGCGTCGACACCGGCTCGGAGTTCTGCAACGTGCGGCCCGAGCATGCGCTGGCGACGATCACGAGCCGCGGCCGCACCCCGCTGACCATCGACGAGGGGGTCGCGCTCGTCGTCGTGAGGCCCGACATGCTGCGCCCCAACAAGTGCTTCTCGCTGCTGGCGTCCCGGACGGGCACCAACCAGCGGGTGCCGGCCGTGTGGATCAGCGAGCGCCGCGCGAAGCTCGGCTGGTGCTGGGACCGCAACCCGCACACGTGGCTGGGCGCCGCGTCGGCGGAGGACCGGGTCGCACCCGCGGACGTCTGACTAGTCTGCGAGGGTGCCGGTCGACCCAGGAGGAGTCATGCGCTTTCGCACCACCGTGGAGCTCAGCGGGAAGACCGCGACCGGGCTGCCCGTGCCGGACGACGTCGTCGCGGCCATGGACCGCGGCCCGCGGTTCCCGGTGGTCGTGACCATCAACGGCTTCTCCTACCGGAGCACCGTGACGCCGTACCGGGGCAAGACGCTGCTCCCGCTCAGCTCCGAGAACCGCACGGGCGCGGGCGTCGAGGCTGGCCAGGAGATCGACGTCGACATCGAGTTCGACGACGCACCGCGCACGGTCGAGGTCCCCGACGACCTCGCGGCCGCCCTCTCGGACACCGCGCGGGCCGCGTTCGACGCGCTGTCGGTCAGCCGGCGCAAGGCGATCGTCGGGCCGATCGAGGACGCGAAGACCCCGGAGACCCGCGAGCGCCGGATAGCGAAGGCCGTCGCGGACCTGGGCTGAGCGCTGTCGCCGCGCGGCCGGTCGCCACCGCCGCTAGCGTCCCGGGATGCGCTCCCTCGCCACGGCCACGCTGCTCACCACCGCGCTGGTGCTGGTGGCCGGCTGCACCTCGTTCCCGGACCCGAACCCACGCCCCGACCAGGGCGACCACCTCGAGGACCCCGTCTCGGTCGACCGCGGGTCCGCCGACGAGGTCTCACTGTCCCTGACCGGCCGCGCGACCTCGATCACGATCGGCACCGACGCCCCGGCCGGCGATCTGCTCGAGGTCCAGGCGACGGGCCCGGACTCGAGACCCGGCATCGACGACTCCGACGACACCCGGGTGGTGGCGCTGGACGGCGGCGCGGCCGTCGTGCGGCTGGCCGACGACGTCGACTGGACCATCGACCTCTCGGCAGGTGCCGACACCGTCGACGCGGACCTCGACGACACCACGGTGTCCGGGCTCGTGCTCGACGGCGGGGCGCGCAGCATCGAGCTCACGCTGCCCGCGCCCGACGGCACGGTGGCGATCGACCAGCGCGCGGGCGCCGACCACCTCGTCCTGCACCTCCCCGACGGCGTCGGCGCCCGCGTCACCGTCACGTCCGGCGTGGGAAGCGCGGACATCGACGGCGAGAGCACGCAGGGCATCGGCGCCGGCACCGTGCTGACCACGGACGCGTTCGACGAGGACGCCGACCACTACGAGCTCACGGTGGCCGGCGGGCTCGGGAGCCTGACGATCGACCGGGGCTAGCGTCACGGCGTCGCCGGCTCAGTACTGCTGCGCCCGGACCGGGTACCACCGCGACCCGAACCGCCGGGTCACGCTCCGCCCGCTGATGTCCGCCAGCTCGTCGAGCCGCGCGAGCACCGCCCACCCGACGCGGCGGGCGGTCTGGTCGTCGTCGGCCTGGAACCGCACGGTGACCCGCGCCTGCCCGCGCACCACGGCGACGTCGTAGGCCTCGACCGTCGTCATCGCCTCGGCGGTCGCCACCGCCTGCGGCAGCACGTCGGGCGCGGCGACACCCGGCTGCAGCAGGCCGACCGCTGCGGTGACCCGGTAGGAGGGCACGGCGTCAGCTCTCGATCTCGGCGCCGCGGTCCATGGGCGCCACGCTAGCGGCGCGCGTCAGGCTCCCGGGACCACCGGCAGCGTCGCACCGGCCCAGTCGGCGGCGTCGACGGTGCACGCCCCGACCACGGCCCCGTCGACGGTGAGCCGCGACCGCGCCGTCCAGCCCGGCCCGGACTCGTCGAGGTCGCCCTGGGGGACGGGCACCGCACCGAGCACGACCCGGTCGTCCTGCCACGCCGTCGCCTGGACGTCGTCCTGCGTCAGCGTCACGACGGATCCGTCGGCCGACACGAGATCGGTCTCGACGTGGACCGAGTCGAGCGACAGGTCCGACGACGGCAGGGCCACCGTCCACGTGATGCCCAGGCCGGTCTCCTGCGTGTCCGTGGTCGACCGGGTGACCCAGAGACGCCGCTCATAAGACGTCGACCTGGTGTGCGCAGCGTCGGCCGACGCGGTCGGGCCGGCGACCGTTCCGTCGTCCACGCACGGCACGGGCGCCTGGTCGGAGGAGCCGCCCGAGACGTTCGTCGTCGAGAAGCCGACCCCGACCACGACGAGCACGACCGCACCGACGGACACGACCGTCGACCGTCCGGCCGACGGCTCCCGCCGGAACCGCGCGAACCACGGGTGCGCGGCCGGCTCGCGGGTCTGGATCGCGAGGGTGCCGACCAGCGTGTCCGCGAACGTCTGCCGCTTCGCGTTCCAGAGGGGCCGCAGGTACCCGACGAGCAGGATGGCGTCGAGCAGGTGCGCCAGGACCCGGGCGGCCGAGCGGACGAAGCCGATGGGCAGCCCGTCGGCCTCTCCCACGACGGCGACGCCCGCGACGCGCTTGCCCGGGGTGGCGCCGGTGTAGCCCTGCAGCGCCAGGAGGGCGACGAGGACGCCGAYGAGCCACGCGCTGGTGACCCACGAGAGGGAGTCGCCCGCCCCCTCGCCGACCGGGAACGACGGCGTGAGGGACGGCGCCTGCCCGTCGAGCCCGAGCACGAGCCACGTCGCACCACCGAGGATCGCGTCGTCCAGGAAGGCCGCGACGACGCGTCGTGACCAGGAGGCGAGCGGGGGCCGGTCGACCGGCGCGGCGACGTCCGTCGGMAGCGTCGCGATGTCCGTCACGCCCCCGATGCTGGCAGAGCGGCGGGTTCCGCGTGCCCCGTTTCCGGCCGCGGCCTGGGGAAAAGACGGAGACCGCAGGCCCCGTCGACGCGTCAGGCTCCCGCCTCATGACACGCGCGCACCCCAGCCCGCGACTGATCAGCTGGCATCGATCCTCGAGGAGAAAGGCAGAGGTCATGGCCGACGCCGCCGACCTGGTCGAGGTCCGCCACGTGCTGCACCAGATCGTCAACGTGAAGGGTGACTGACCGGCATCCGGCAGGGACGTCGAAGGCCAAGGATCGCGATGTTCCTGGGCCTTCGGCATCTCTCTCGGAGGCCTTGACGCCGCACTTGTTTTTTGCAAGTGTGGTGCCGTCCACGGAGGGAATCACGCCAGAGGGAGAGCACGATGACTGCGATCTTCGTCAACCTGCCGGTGACCGACCTGGAGCGCGCGAAGGCGTTCTACACGGCCGTCGGACTCACCATCAACCCGCAGATGTCCGACCACAACGCGGCCTGCTTCATCGTCGAAGAGGACCACAGCTACGTCATGGTCCTGCTGCGCGAGTACTTCCAGACGTTCACCGACAAGCCGCTGGGAGACCCGGCCGTGAACCCGTCGGTCTCGACCGCCATCTTCCTGGACTCCCGCGACGCGGTCGACGCGACCCTCGCCGACGGGCTCGCCGCGGGCGGCGCCGAGGAGCACCCCGCCTCGGACTACGGGTTCATGTACCAGCGCCAGCTCACCGACCCCGACGGCAACATCCTCGAGTTCGGCTGGTTCGACCCGGCAGCCGCCGCACCAGCCCCCGACGAGCTCGCGGGCCAGCAGGCCTGACGCCGATGGCCGCACGCGACTACGGGCAGTACTGCGGCCTGACCCGGGCCCTGGAGCTCGTGGGCGAACGCTGGGCCCTGCTCATCGTGCGCGACCTGCTGGTCGGGCCCCGCCGCTACGGAGAGCTCGCCGCGGGCCTGCCCCGCATCCCGAGCAACATCCTCGCGGCGCGACTCAAGGAGCTGCAGTCGGCCGGCCTCATCTGCCGGGCGCCACGCTCGCGCATCATCATCTACGAGCTGACGCCCTACGGCCGCGAGCTCGAGCCCGTCGTGCTCGCGCTCGGCGCCTGGGGATTCAAGGCGATGGGCGAGCCGCGCGACGAGCAGGTCATCACGCCCGACTCGATGACCATCACCCTGCGCACCGCCTTCCGGCCACAGGTCGCGGCGACCCTGCCCGCGACGGCTTACGCGACCCGCTTCGGTCCCGCCGACCTGCTCGTCCGGGTCGACGGCTCCACCCTGGACGTGACCCGCGGCGACGGTCCCGTCGACCTCGCCTTCGCCGCGGGCGCGGACATCCGCCGGCTCATCTCCGGCGAGCTCACCGCGGACCGTGCGATCGAGACCGGTGTCGTCGAGGTTCTGCGCGGCCGAGCCGACCTCCTCGACAGGTTCGCGAGCACGTTCCACCTCGCCGCCTGACCGGAGCGACGATCGGTCAAGGACGCGGGCCGCCAAGGACCGTGGGCACGGCAGAGGGAGCGTGCAGCCGAAGGAGTTGATGACCTATGCCGGCCGCACCCAGCATCAAGCTCGGGTTCGCCCGCACGAAGTCGCGGCCGGCATCGCCTCTCCAGCGGTCCTTGGCAACGAGGGCGCGCATCGCCTCGCGAGCTTCATCGGCAAGCTCGGGCTCTCCGAGCGTCTCACTGCCGACGAGCAGAGTCTCCGCGAGCCCGGCTCTCCCGTGGCACAACGAGTTGTCATCGTCCGGCCCCACCCGAGCGAGTGCCGTTCGAGTGAGACCAAGGGCGGATCTCGCGCCCGCCAGGTGCAACGACCGACGACCGGGGTCGTCGGTCGCGGCCGCGAGCCGAGCGATCGCGATCCCAGCCGCGCCGTTGCACCACGTCACGGCCGCGCGCCCCCGCGGGTCCGCGGCACCGGCGGGAAGATCCCTGAGGTCGGGCCAGCTGCCGTCGATCTCGTCGACCAGGCCGTTCTCCCACTCAAGAACGCCTCGGCCGGCCTTCTGGAACTCGCGCAGCCCGGTGCGCGCGTGCAGATGGAGGAGCGCGGCGCCGAACCCCGAGGCGCCGTGGGCCAGGCCGGTCAGCATCCGACGCGATCCGAGCGACGTGACCAGTGCGCGGCCCAGCTGGACCGCGAGCGTCCGATGTGCACCTTGGCTGTCGTGTGCCCCGTCCAGAGCGAGGAGGGTCAAGATGGTGCCGGCCCGACCCGCGATGACGTCGTCGGGCCATTCGTTCCGCGAGCGGATCGTGTCGACGGCGAGCCGATCGAGGTCGTCAGCCCATCCCGCCGCCTCCGGCGCGATGGCTGCCAGGCGGCGCGCGACCCATGCCAGACCGCACACGCCGGTGTAGAACCCTGCTGCCTGCTCGCCCGATGTGGCGACCGCTTGCACCGCCCGGCTGGAGGTCGCGACCGCAGCCAGGGCGGTCCGCCGATACCGCTCTTCGCCAGTCAGCTCGCTCAGCTCACCGAGGAAGAGCGCGATCCCGGCGGTGCCGTCGTACAGCCGGGCGTCCAAGGTGACGGCGATCGGTTGCGGGGTTCGCCCGTGCGCGTACGACGTCACGTCCGGTCGCCGCCCGACCCAGGTGCAGCAGCCTTCTCGCCTGTTCCAGTAGGCCGTCCCGCAGAGCTGGTCGCCAAGGCCCGCCGCCGCCTCGAGCAGATCTGTGCCACCGGGGCCTGGTGTTCTGGCCGCAGGTGCGGACCGGCGACGCGGTGCGTCGAAAACGGGGATCGTGTCGATGTCACTCGGCTGGCTGTCGACGCGATGAGGGCGGTCCGGATCGATCCCGGCCTGGCGGAATGCGCCGGCGATTGCGGCGTACCTCTCCTTCGGGACGTCGGGACTACCCGACTGGCCGTGCGTGCGAAGTCCCAGCGCGACGAGCTCGCATCTGTGCTGTCCGAAGCTGAGCCCGCTTCCCGGGTCGATCGCTACGCTGACCCCCGGCGCGAGCGTCCGAGTGAACATGGGTTCGTCGCCGACGAGATGGTCGCTGACCGCGGAGTACACCCACGCGAGCCGCTCGTGCGTGGGTCCGTCGAAGCCTTCGGGCAGATACAGAACCGCCGAGTCGGCGCGCCCGTGACCGTCGGGATGGTCGCGCAGCTTGGCCAGAAACGGGATCCCGGCGCCGTTGAGGTCGGTGGTCACGGCCCGCACCCAGACCGGCGCTCCACGCGCGCTGAGGTTCCAGTAGACCCGAGTCACGAGTCCGGTGTCGGCCGCCGGCCAAGGAGCGTCGCCGAGGGCGACGTAGTAGCCCGGGTGGAGGTTGCGACGTTCCTTGGGAACCAGGACCGCGACGCTCGCGGCCTCGCCAGCGGACCGCACCCGGTCGGGCGTGGTCACGAATACCGCCCCGTACCGGCGGACCCTCAGCCGCCCGGCGTCCCCGACCGCCTGGGTCGCTGGCGTCTCGACGAGGTGCCATCCGACTTCCCAGTGACCGCTGCCCGAGTTCGCCGCAGACAACGCCAGCCGGAAGGAATGGGCCGCGGCGGAGTCCGTGCTGGACCTCGATCGCGGCACGGGCCGTACGTAGCAGTGGCCGTAGAGCTGGGTCGCGAGCCAGGAGATCGTCGGGGACTCGGCGACACCGACCGAATGAGGGCGGGCGGGCGTGACATCGGCGGCGGTCGGGCCGGTGCTTGCGGCCTCGCCCACGATCGGCAGCGGGGTGGTCGGGGTGAGCTCGCGGCCGTCCAGGAGTGCAGTCATCTCCCCGACGGCGCACACGCGCCGCGCGAGCTCGACCAGGTCCGCGGCGCCGCTCATCCAGGGTCCGTCACACCGAAGAGGTCGGCGGCCGCTCCGGCCGGATCAGCCAGAATGTTCTCAGCCACCTGCAGATAACCCACCCCTCGATGGGTGAGGTCATGGCCCGCAACCCGCGCTTCGGACAACGTGGCGACCACCAGGTGGGCAGCGGCGAAGCAAGCGACCGTGCCCGGCCACTCCGGATCGGACACGCCCTGCGTGGCCACGCCGTAGCCGCGGCGGACCGCGAGGCCGCACGCCTGCACCACCGGCAGGCTCAGCTCCGTCCCGAACCGATCCCACGAGCTCACGACGGCGTCGGCGAGGGCGCCCGCGATGTCCCAGCGCGGATCACCGTGACCAGAGAACTCCCAGTCCACGAGCCTGACGTCCTCGCGGGTGGGACCGGTCGGCTCGCTCCCGCGGGGGCCGACGAGAACGTTGTCCGTTCGGAGATCGCCATGGGTGAAGCAGGTCGGCTCCCAGCGGTCGGCCGCCGCGAGCAGCCCGACGCGGATCCGCGAGCCCTGGACGATCTGGAAGGCCCGAAGGGCCGCCGGCCCGAGGACCGCGAGCGCCTCGACGGCCGGGTCCACGGAGTCGAGTACCCAGGGCAACCTCGGCCGCTCACCGGGACGTCCGTGGACGACCGCGAGAATCTCGCCGATCCGCCGCCACACTCGCGTCGGAAAGCGCTCGGGGCCCTCCGTCGCGACCAGTTCCCTCAGGGTCCGGAAGTCGGCCAAGAGCTCGAGCACGACGACGCCTTGGTGGTCGTCGTAACGCAGCAGGGAGGGGACAACGGGGGCGAGAGCCGGCGCGCGCGCAACGGTGCCCGCATAGAACCTGCCTTCGGCCGCAACTGTCTCGAGGCCGCCGACCGCGAGTGCATCGGCCTGCTTGACGAAGAAGCCAGCACGACCGGCACCCGCGGGCAGCGTGACACGGAGGTTCTGATGGCGTCGTGCAACGGCGTCGACGACGAGGCCGCCGTCGGTGATCACGTCCTCGGCGAGCAAGCCCGCCTGGACTAGGTAGGGCACGACGGAATCGACGTCAAGAAGCGCGATCGGACTCGTCTCCGCCCGCCCGGGCGAGGTCCGGTGCGGAGCGCCGCTCAGCAAGGCGGATAGACGTCAGACACGCAGTAGAGGACGGGAGTGATGGGCGGCGGACACGGCGGGTACACCTCGGACACCGGGTACGGCCCGGACAGCTCAGTCTTGAACGCGACCGCGCCGTCCTCTGCAGAGTCACCCGTCGGCCCGCGATAGGACTTACGGACGGCGCCGAGCACGTAGCTGGCGTCGCCTTCGACCCGCTCGGTGCGGACGTACTTCAGGTGCGCGCCGGCAGCGACCCGAACCACCGTCGGACCGTCGGAGTCCTCCGGGTCGAGCGGTGACGCGTGCGCGATGTCCGCGACCGCCACCTCGACGTAGCTCCGGAAGGCGAGGCCTGCGTACACGCGCACGTGACCCGCCGTGGGCGAGTCGCCGACGAAACCCACAAGGGTCTCGTACTCGATGCCAGCCCCCGCCGGCGATTCATTCGTGAAGGTGGGTGTCAGTGGATGGCGGGCGAGTCCGCCTTCGTAGCCCATATTGACGTTCCTTGCCTCGTCCGATTCGCCTACGCGAGTGTTTCGACCCCGGCCGGTGGTCGTCCGGCTCGGGGGATCGGGGGTCGACGGGCTCGTCACACCTCGGCACTTCCGCTCCGGCCCACACAACTCGGGCCTAACGGACAATTAACGCTACCCCTCGCAACAGGGTGAGGTCCAGCAGAGATCCGGCACGTTCTCAGGCTTTGCGCCGCTCGTGGCGCGGGACGTCCGACCCTGTCGGCGCCAGGGCTCCCCCGCGAGGCTGACGGTGTGCCTGGTCGTCTGAGCGTGTTCGACCGTGCGGAGCTGGCGACCGATGTCGGCCCCAGCCCGCGGAACGTCGCCGTCCTGCTCGTCCTCGCCGGTCCGGCGCCCGACGTCGGGCTGATCCGTGCGCGCATGGCGCGGGCCGTCGCCGAGGAGCCGCGCCTCGGTGAGCGCGTGCGACGACGCCGGCCGGGCGCGCCGGTGTGGGAGCGGTGCCCGGTGGACCTCGCGCATCACGTCCGCGTCCGCGTGGCCCCCGGCGCCGACCCGCTCGCCGTCGCGGTCGAGGACCTCCTGCGGCCGATGCCGGCGGGCCGCCCGCCGTGGCGGCTGACGATCGTCGACCTCGCGGATCACGAGCGGTCGGCGCTCGTGTGGACCAGCGCGCACGTCCTCGGCAACGGCCCGAGCATCCTCGGCCTGCTCCTCGAGTGCCTGGTCGACCCGTCCGCGGCCGTCGCGTCTCGCTCCCCGGGCCGTCGTCCATCGACGGCGTCCGGCCGCGGCGGGCGGGGGCGCGTCGGTCCTGCGGGTCGCAGCCCGCTCGTCCAGCCCGTCACCGCCGGCCTCACCGCGGTCCCGGTGAGCGTGGACGTCGACGACCTCCGGGCCGGTGCCCACGCCTGCGGGGCGACGGTCAACGACGCCCTCCTGTGGGCGTGGGGGTGCGCCTTTCGCCGCGCGGACGCGGCGCGCGGCGGTCACGGCGAACGCGTCGTGATCTCCGTGCCGGCCACGGTGCCCGGGTCGAGGTTCGGCAACGAGGTCGGTGCCCTGCGCGTCGCGGTCACGGAGCCGGGGGGCTCCCCCGCCGAGCTCGCCCGCCACACCCGGCACGTCAAGAGGCACGTCCGGCCGTGGACGTGGCCCGTCGCCGCGACGGGGGCCGTGCTTGCACGCCGGCTCGGGATGCTCCCGACCATGCTCCGGCGCCAGCGCCTCATCTCGACCGTCGTGACGTACGCGCCGGGGCCACCCGAGCCGCTGCGGGTGCTCGGGACTCCCGTCGTCGGTGTCGTCCCGCTCGTGCCCGTCGTCGGGAACGTGACCACGCTCGTCGCGGCGACGTCCATCGGTGGCCGTCTCTACGCCGCCGTCGTCTGCTCGCCGGAGTCCGCCGACCTGGCCTCCTCACTGGCCGACGATCTCGCGGCCCGGCTTCGGGACGTCGCCTCCATCGGCGCGCGCCAGGCGGCCGAGGTCGGCAGGGACCCAGAAGCCGTTTCCGATGCGCGGTCTCGCGCTCGCGCACGGCCAGACGGCACGATGCGCGGATGGTGACCACCAGCACGTCGCGGGTTCGCTGGCTGCGCTACGCGGCGGTCGTCGCGTTCGGGATCGGGTTCGGGTACGTCGAGGCGGCGGTGGTCCACTACCTGCGCCTGGCGCTGGGCTCGCAGCTCGTCGACGACGCCCCCGTGCGACGGGTCTACCTGGACCTGGGGGTGATCCGGTTCGTCGACCCCGTACACACGATGCTCCTCGACCCGGACCTCACCCGTACGGAGACCGCGCGGGAGGCCTCCACGATCCTCATGCTCGCCGCGGTCGCGGTGCTGGCCGGGAGCCGGTTCTGGCACGGTGTGGCCGCGTTCTTCATCGCGTTCACCGCGTGGGACCTCACCTACTACCTGTTCCTGCGGGTGCTGACCGGGTGGCCGACGAGCCTGGCGGACACCGACGTGTTCTTCCTCATCCCGGTGCCGTGGCTCGGACCCGTGGCCACGGCAGTCGTGGCATCGACGGCGGTGTTCGCGGTCGCGTCGTGGAGCTACCTGCGACCGGCAGCGTGGGCGGACCGGTCCACGGACCGAGTGGCGTCGACCGGCCCCGGACGTTGAACGACCCCCTCGCTCACGGGAGCGAGAGGGCCGTTGACGTCACGACGACCGCGCGTGCGGTCGCGGTGTTCGAGGATCAGGTCGCGAGGTCACCCGACCTGGCGTACCAGGCCTCGTTGATGGTGCGGCGCACCACGATCCGCTGCCGGGTCTGCGCGATGAGACCGATCAGAGCCAGCACCACCAGCAGCAGGTACCAGCCCCAGCCTGCGTCGACCGCGCTGCTGAAGCTGCCCTCGGTGAAGTCGGCGGAGTTCAGGGAGCCGAACAGCAGCATCAAGCCGCCGACCACGCTGATGGCACCAGCGATGGAGCTGAGCACAGCCAGCACGATCATCGGCATGTTCCCGAAGACCGCCAGCAGTCCGAGGGCGGCGCCGATCGCCACACCCACGACAACCGCGACCCAGTTCCAGTCGATCCCCAGGGCGACGATCAGGCCGGCGCCGATCACGTAGCCGAACGTCGCCATGGCGAAGATCACGGCTACCGCGTAGAAGAAGTACGCGAGCAGCGCGAAGACCAGGCCCAAGACCAGGCCCGAGATCCAGCCGAGYACGGTGCCCAGGACACGCTCGTCGGCGAGCTCGGCGAACAGCCCTGCCCCGACGGCGAACCCGGCGAAGAAGCCCCAGATCGGGAGGATGAGCCGCAGCACGAACTGCCCTGCGAAGAGCATGACGCCCCCGGCGACGATCGCGAGGATTCCCAACAAGATGTCTGCCATGTCTGCAATGTAGGGCTCGCCGCCCTCGATCCTTGCGACGACACGGATGAACTCGTGGCAAATGGTGCTCCCGGACCGCCGAGCTCCTCGGCGGTAGAGTCCAGTTGCGGCGCAGCCTCGCCGGCCGCGCAGCTCCGCTCGACACTCCTCCGGAGATGGTCGTGACGTCGAACACGGTCCCGCCGCCACCGGTCGGTCCGCGCCCCGGCGAGGTGATGGAGCTCTACAAGCTCGCGGTCGAGATGGCGGACCGCATCTCCGCCCGTCGCGGCGTCGCCAACAGCTTCTTCGTCGCCCTGCAGAGCGCGATCCTGTCGGCTCTCGGCTTCCTCTCGGGCCGGACCGCCGACACCTGGGTCCTCGTGGCGGTCTGCGTCTCGGGCGCGGTCACGTCGGCGACGTGGTTCGTGCTCCTGCGCAGCTACCGCACCCTCAACCGCGCCAAGTTCGCCGTCATCACGCGCCTCGAACGCGAGCTCTCGCACCAGATCTTCGCCGACGAGTGGGATGCCCTGCGCAGCGACCCCATCAAGCACTGGCGGCCGCGCTATGCCGAGCTCGGCACGGTCGAGCGCGTCGTCCCGGTCGTCTTCTTCCTGATCAACGTCGCGCTGGCCGTCTACCTGGGCACGTCGTGACCTACCTCGACGAGACCGCCGACGCGATCCGGGCCTGCGTGCCCGACGGCGTCGACGTGCCGCCCGACGCTCGAGACCTCTTCCTCGCCTACGCCGTGCTCCTGCGCGCGAAGGGATCGGCGGTGACGGCGTCCGACGTGCACGACGCCTGGGTCGCGTGGATGCTCACGCGCGACGGAGAGCACCCGGCACTGCAACCGTTCGAGCAGCTGGCCGACGACGTGCGCGCGCTCGACGAGCCGTTCTTGCAAGCGATCCGGGCAGCGGCCGGAGCTCGGTGATGGGCATCCGCGTCGTCTTCGATGTCCCTCCTCGACAGACCGCGCGACGCCTGTCCGCGTCCGCGGCGAGCGTCGGCGGCGTGCTCCTCATGGGGGTCGGCCTGGTCGGGGCGTGCGGGGTCGTCGCCGTGGCCGCCATTCTCGGTGCAGCCGTCGGTCTCGGGTACGTCGCCCTCGTCGCCAACGAGCTGGACCCCGACGGCCAGTGGGCGCCCGAGTGGGTCCGCTCGTCGCCGGCCCCGGACCCGCAGGCGCTCGTGAACCCCGGCGTCCGGCTCGGGGTCGGTCTGGTCGCGGCGCTGCTCGTCATGTGGCTGGGACTGGTGGTGCTGCGACGGCGGCGCCACGCCGTGCTCTTCCTGCGTCGGTTCGGGTACGACGACGCCACGAGGATCGTGACCTCGGCACTCGCCGTGCTCGGCCGGTCGTGGCGGGTCGTGACGCTGGACGACTCCGACGTGCAGGCGGTCGGCGCGCGACGGTCGGCGTTGACGACGTTCTCCCGCGAGGCGACTCGGAACGTCCGTCGGGTGTCCGGTCGCGTCGTCGGTGCGATCGTCGTCATCGCCGTCGTCGTCGCCGGGCGGGCCGCCGACACCGCGACGGACCCCGCCTCGCTGCTGCCCGCGGGCCTGCTGGACGCCACGCCGGTACGCATCGAGTCGCCCGTGCAGCTCGCGACGGCGGTGGTGCTGGTGCTCCTGGCGGTGACGATCCTCGCGGGGGTTCTTCGTCGCCTCCTCTTCCCGGCGGTCCTCTTCTCGCGGCGGGTCGAGCGCAGCGTGCAGACCGCCGAGGGGGCCGCGCGCCAGTCGGTCACGACCGACGAGGACATCGAGAAGGTCGGGCGCCTGGTCGAGCGGATGACGCGCCGCGTGTTCAGCCCGCAGCTGATGGTCGTGGCGTCGACCAACGCGCTGTGGCGTGCCGCCGTGACCCGTCTGCTGGCGAGCACGGAGGTCACCGTCGTCGACGTGTCGCGGCCCACCGAGAGCCTCCTCTGGGAGATCCGGGAGCTCTCCGCGCACGACGACGGCCGTTGCGTGTACATCGGGCACGTCGACCGGCTCGCGGGGTTCGTCCCTGACGTCGCACGGATCGCACCCCCGAGCTGGAACGTCCCCGGGCTCGACACCCTCGCCGCACCCCCGGGACCGGTCATCGAGCAGATCGGACGGGTGCTTGACGGGCACGACGTGCTCGCGTACAGCAGCGACCCGGCCACCGTGGGGCCGTTCTCGCGCAGCCTCGAGCGGCACTTGTGGGCGACGCTCGCGGGCGCAGCTCCAACGGCCCGCGGCGTGCACGACCGCGCGTCCACGGCGTAGCTCCCGCTGTTCCTTTCCACGGGTCTCGGCGCGGAGTAGAACTAGGACGAACCGGCGCAAAGAGGCGTCGGCAGATCCGTCAGGAGGCTCGAGCCATGCCCAAGTTCATGGACGTTCATCACGGGATGGTCGGCATCACGCCCGAGGCGCTCAGAGCCGCGCACCAAGCGGACGTCGACATCCAGGGCGAGGAGGGGGTCGACTTCCAGAGTGCGTGGGGCGACCCGGAGTCGGGGATGGTCTGGTGCGTCTCGGAGGCGCCCAACGCCGATGCGGTCCTCCGCATCCACGAGCGGACCGGTCACCCGGCCGTCGAGATCTACCCGGTCCCGGTCGAGGCCTAGCGGCCGTCGGCGCACGGCGTCCGCGATCGCACTGCGGCCGGGCTGGCGCGGGGGCAGCCACGCCCGGGCCGCTGCTGGCGTGGGCGTGGCCGGACGCCAGCTATCCCCCGCTGACGATCACCAGCTCGTTGCTCTCGGGGTCGGCGACCCGCCAGCGACCCTCTGACTCGTCGAGGAGCCGGCCACCGGCCGCGACGATCGTGGCGAGGCGCATCTGCGCGAGGTCCGACGGCACAGCGAGCTCGACGTGGATGCGGTTGCGCTGCCGGCGACGCTCCGTCTCCGAGGCGTCGATCTCTTGGAACATCAGCACCGGGTTCAGCCGCCGCGGATCGTCGATGTCGATGACCCAGGCTCGCCGATCGGGGGTGTATCCGAGTGCGGCGACCCAGAAGGCGCGGACCGCGGCAACGTCGGCGGCGTCGAGGACGAGCTGAGCGAAGCGCGGCAGCCCCGGATCCGCCGTGGCCCCGAGCTCGCGGGCAGCGGTCTGCAGATTCTCGGCGAGGTCGGTGAAGTCGAGCTGAAGGCCGTGGGCGTCCGCCTCCCACAGGTCCTTGCCGGTGTCGAGGATCACGAGCCCGGGGCGCAGGTCGACCAGCAGCGGGAAGCCGGCGTCGACGGCCAGCGCCGCGGCTGCGGCGGCCAGGTCACGCTGCTGCGTCGGCGAGGTCGTGCGGTAGCACGCCATCGCGCTGAACACCGCCTGCCAGTCGGCTGTCCCCGTCTTCTCGCCGAGCGCGTCGCCCGGCACCAGGTCGACCTCGTTGCCGTCGGGGTCGGTGTGACAGACCCCGAACGGGCCGAACGCCTTACCAAGACGCGCCTGCTCGACCGATGCGGCCGGCCGCACCACGTCGAGGTGGATGCGGTTGCGCAACGGCCGCGGATCGGTCGACACCCGGACCCGTATCGCGGGGTCGCGCCGCAACGGATCCGCCAGACCACCGTCCTCGCCGGGCGCGTAGTCGAGCGCGCGCTGCCAGAACGGCCGCACCACCGACGGGTTCGCGGACTCGAACACGACGCTCAGGTGCTGCAGAGCGGCTGGGTTCGCGGCCAGCCCGAGATCTCGTGCGGCCGCCGACACGGCCTCGGCGTGCTCGTCCGAGTCGAGGCGCACCCGGATGCCTGTCGCGCGCAGGTCGACCGCGGTCGGGGCCGGCAGCTCCACGATGCTCCCGGCCAGCGCAGCCCCCTCGGTCAGCGACGGCGCGTCGAACCAGGCCGTCGTGACGCCATCGACCACCCGCCAATCCGTTCCGATCTCCGTCATTGCGGACGATCTCCCTCCGGACAGTGACCCGGTCCCGGCCGGAGGCATCGAAATCGCCATGGGCGGTGCCCGCGTGCGGGTGGTGGGGTTGCGCCGCTGTCGATCGCGGCGGGTGGTGTCAGTATCGGCGGTCGGTCGTGGGCCCGGCAATGGAGCCCCGGGCACCCGCGGCGCTGCCCCCGCCCGACGACGAAGGCCCCGCACCAGCGTTACCGCTGGTCACGGGGCCTTCGTGGTGGAGTCGCCTACCTAGAGGAGCCCGCGGAAGGCGAACTGGAACGTCAGCTCGGTATCCGTGGGCAGCCGGTACTCGGGATGGGTCTGCGCACCCCAGGAGTCGTCGCCGCCGACCCCACGGCGCTGCAGCGCCGGCCGCAGGACCGTCTGATAGATCGGCGGCAGCTCGGTGTGGTGCGCGGCGTTCTCGATCTCGAACGGCGTCCACGGCAAGGCCGACAGCTCCATGCCCTGGCCCGACTCCAACCGCAGGCCCGCCCCTTGCTCGTCGGTCACGGTCGCCCAGCGCACGCCGGTGCGGCTGCCCGCCTCCTGCGGACGCAGGTACGGCGTGAGCGCGGTACGCACGTCCGCCTCCCACACACCCAGCCGGGCGCCCGCTCGACGGTCGACGTAGGACTCCTCGGGCCCGTCCCCGTACCAGCGCAGACGGCGGAACGCGCTGTCGGTCGCGAAGAGGAGGCCGAGCTCCGGCATGTCCGACAACCCCGCGCCGGGTCGCACCGTGAGCGTCACCTCGACGCGACCGTCACCGTCCACGAGGTAGGAGAGCTCGCACTCCCCCGCCGGTGTGGTCGGCAGCTCGTACCTGAAGGTGACGCGCACGCCGTCGTCGGTCTCCTCGACCGCGGGCTGGTCAGGGCCTCGGACGGCCGTCGCGTACCGGCTGGCCAGAAGCCACGCCCCGTCCTGCGCGGGGGCGCCCCATCCGTGCTCGTTGGAGGTGGGTGCGTGCCAGAACGACGGCTGGGGCACCGAGCGCAGCAGCTCACGGCCGCCGTCCGGCGTCAGCCCGTAGCGGTAGGAGAGCAGCCCCCCGTGCAGCCGGGAGAACAGGGCGGTGAAGTGCCGCCCCCGCACGCCCACGTTGTGGATGCCGTAGACGACCTCCGGCGCGGCGGCCCGGCGGGCCGGCATGGAGCCCGAGACGACCACGACCGTCTGCTCGTGCGCCACCTCGTGCCCGGCCGACGCCCAGCGCGTGGTGCGCCGCAGCCGGAAGGACACGTCGACGGTGTACTCCCCGGGTGCGGTCGGCACCGTGACCGGGAGCGCGTAGACCTGCGACGCCCCGGGGGCGACGGCGGTCTCGAGCACCTCCTCCTGGAGCACCCTGCCCTCCCGGGCGACGGTCACGACGCACTCGTGCGCCGACGACGGGGTGGCGAGGTGACGGTTCTCGACCGTGACCTTGTCGCTGCCCACCGTGAGCCGGTAGCCCTGGTAGAGGTAGCGCACCTCCTGGGCGAGCGGCTTGAGGGTGCGATCGGCGAAGACGATGCCGTTGCCGCTGAAGTCCGAGTCGTGCGGCGCGTCGCCGAAGTCACCGCCATAGCCGAAGTACTCACGGCCACCGGGGTCGGTGCGCCGGAGTGCCTGGTCCGCGAAGTCCCAGATGAAGCCACCCTGGAACAGCGGCTCGCGGTAGGCGAGGTCGACGTACTTGTGGACAGCCCCGAACGAGTTGCCCATCGAGTGGGCGTACTCGCACAGCAGGTAGGGCTTGTCGCGGTGCGTCGCGAGGAACTCCTCGATCTCAGTGGCCGGCGCGTACATCCGCGAGACGACGTCGGTCGTCTGGGGGTACCGCGGGTCCCAGTGCACCCCTTCGTAGTGCACCGGCCGGGAGTCTTCGCGACGGAAGTAGTCCGCGACCGCCAGGATGTCCGTCCCGCCGAACGACTCGTTGCCGCAGGACCACATGACGATGCTCGGGTGGTTCTTGTCCCGCTCGAGCATGCTGGCGGCGCGATCGAGCAAGGCGGGCAGCCACTCCGGGCGGTCCCCGGGCAGCGCCTCCTCGATCGGCGCGCCACCGATGGCGACACGGTCCCACATGGCGTGCGACTCGAGGTTCATCTCGTCGATGACGTACAGGCCGTACTCGTCGCACAGCTCGTAGAAGAACGAGTTGTTCGGGTAGTGGCTGGTCCGCACGGCGTTGATGTTCAACCGCTTCATGAGCCGGAGGTCGGCCTCCGTCTGCTCACGGGTCATCACGCGACCCTGCAGACCGAAGTCGTGCCGATTCACCCCGTTGAACACCACGCGGGACCCGTTGACCTTCAGCAGGCCGTCCTCGATGCCGAACCGGCGCACACCCACCCGCACGGGGATGTGCTCGGTCAGGCGGCCCGACGCGTCGTGCACGTCGAGCGTGAGGTCGTACAGGTGAGGGTCTTCGGAGCTCCACAGGTGCGGGCTCTCGATGCGGACGACGAGCTCGTCGTCGCCATCGAGCTGTCCGGCGCCGGCGATCGTGGCGCCCACGCTGCCGTCCCCGACCAGCACGACGCGCACGCGCACCGTCGCCTCGGAGAGGTCGTCAGCGACGTCGGTCACCACGCGGACGTCTTCGACGTGCACGGCGGGCCGGCGGTACAGGACGACGTCCCGGAACAGGCCCGAGAACCGGAAGAAGTCCTGGTCCTCGATCCACGACCCGGCGCTCCACCGGACCACCTGCGCGACGATGACGTTCTCCCCGTCGACCACCGCGTCGGTGAGGTCGAACTCCGACGGGGTGAACGAGTCGGTCCCGTAGCCGACGTACGCGCCGTTCAGCCACACGGCCACGGCGCTCTCCGCGCCGTGGAAGCTCACGCTCAGCCGCTCGCCCGGCTCGAGCGGGTGCTCGAGGGTGAACGTCCGGCGGTACGTCGCCACGGGGTTGTACCGCTGCGGAACCTGCCCCGCCTCGAGCTGCTCGTAGCCGTCCCACGGGTACTGCACGTTGGTGTACTGCGGGCGGTCGTAGCCGAGCAGCTGCACGTGGGCCGGCACCGGGACGTCGTCCCAGCCCGAGTCGTCGACGTCCACCCGCTCGAAGCCGGGGACGACGAGGGCGGGACTCTTCGCGTAGTGCAGCTTCCACAGCCCGTTGAGGGACTGCTCGAAGGAGCTCGTCCCGGTGGCCGCCTCCTGGGGGGAGGCGAACCACCGGTGATCGGAGTGCGGATCGAGCCTGTTCTCCTTGACGAACTCGGGGTCGGTGATGCGGCTGAGCTCGAAGGTCACTTGATGGCCCCCGTGACGCCCTCGGCAAAGCTGCGCTGCAGCAGGAGGAAGACGACCACCGTCGGCACCGAGACGATGAACACGGCGAGCATGAGGGCTCCGTAGTCGGTGACGTACCCGGCGCGCATGTTCGAGAGCAGCATCGGCAAGGTCTGGTACGCGTTGTCGACGAGGATCACCTTCGGCCACAGGAAGTTGTTCCACGAGAACAGAAAGGTAATGACACCCGCGGCAGCAAGGGTGGGCTTCATCGTCGGCAGGTAGATGCGCGCGAAGATGCTCACCTCGCCCAGCCCGTCGAGGCGTGCCGCCTCGATGATCTCGTGCGGGAACGTCCGCGAGGCCTGCCGGAACAGCAGGATCAGGAAGGGCGTCGCGATCAGGGGCAGGATGACCGCGATCGTCGAGTTCACCAGTCCCAGCTGCGCGAAGAGGCGGAACAACGGGATCATCGTGGCCGCGAACGGGATCATGATCGCCAGGAGCAGGAGGCCCATGACGGTGTCCTTCGCCCGCGAGTGGTAGATCTCGAACGCATACCCGGCGATCGAGCACAGGATCAGGGCGAGCAGGGTCGTCGCGATGGCGTTGACCGCCGAGTGGTAGAACGCCGTCCCCAGGGGCTGGGAGTCGACGAGCGCCTTGAAGTTGTCGAGGAGGTGGCTACCCGGCAGCAGCTTGGACGCGATGACTTCGTTGCTCGTGTTCGTCGCCGAGACGGTCATGAAGTAGAGCGGGAAGACCGACAGGACGACGGCGACCGACAGGAACACGTATGCGGGAATCCGGCGAAGGGTTGTTCTAGTCACGCTTGTCGCCCACCTTCAGCTGAATGGCGGCCAGAATGGCCACGATGATGAGGATCGCGTAGGAGATGGCAGCCGCGTACCCGAAGTTCGGGCTGTTGCGGAACGACACGTTGTACAGGTAGTGCGAGACCGACATCGTCGTGTTGCCAGGGCCGCCGGCGGTGAGGTTGAACGACTCGTCGAACATCTGCAGCGTTCCGTTGGTCGACAGGATCGCGCAGAGCAGGATGATCGGCTTGAGCTGCGGCATGGTCACGTACCAGAAGGTCTTGAACCCGTTCGCGCCGTCGACGCGGGCGGCCTCGAGGGTCGACCTGTCGATGTTCTGGAGCGCGGCCAGGAAGAAGATCATGTTGTATCCGGTCCACCGCCACAGCAGGCCGAGGATGATCACCATCCGGGCGGTGCCCGTCTGGCCGAGCCAGTTGACGGGAGAGTCGAGTATCCCGAACTGCGTGAGCAGGTCGTTGGCGAGGCCGTCGGTCGCGAAGATCTGCCGGAACACCAGCGAGTACGAGACCAGGCCCACCGCGCACGGCAGGAAGATCGCCGTCCGCCAGAATCCCTTCCACCGCAGCCAGGGTGCGTTGAGCAGGTTCGCCAGCAGCATCGCGAGCAGCAGCATGATCGGCACCTGAATGATCAGGTAGATGAACGTGGTGCTCAGCGTCAGGCGGAACTGGTCGTCCTGGAACAGCCGCTGGTAGTTCAGCCACAGCGGCTCTGCCCAGTTGAGCTTGGTCCCGCGTCCCGTCTTCAGCGACAGGAAGAGCGCCTGGATCATCGGCCAGAAGTTGACCAGCACGATGATGGCTGCGGCGGGAAGGATGAACGTCCACCCGGTCAGGCTGCGGCGGCGCTGGATCGCCGACAGGGGTGCGCCCTTGGGCGGCCTGGACGGACGGGACTTCTTTGTCCCGGGAGGGGGCGCGCTCGGCGCGCGGCCCTCGGTCGGTGCGGTGGGAGCGGACACGAGCGGCTCACCTCTTCTTCGCGGTGACGGGCAGGGCAGGAAAGCGGGCGGCGGAGCCGGTGGACCGGTCCCCGCCGCCCGCCCTCAGGTCACCCCATGGCGAACTCGACGGTCTGCTGGGCCTGGTCGAGCTCGGCCTTCGGGTCCGCGCCGTTGAGGATGTTGGTGATGGCGACGCTCACGGCGTCGCGACCCTCGTAGTAGTAGGCGCCCGTGTTGTTGGCGGGCACCTTCGCGGCGAACTTCAGGACGTCGGCGTAGATCGGCTGCCCGCCGTAGAACTCCTGCGGCTCGTTGTAGACGTCGGACTCACCCGCCGGAAGCCAGTTGGCGAGCGCGCCGGACTTCGGGAGGATCGTGTCGTAGAACTCGGTCGAGCCGGCGAACGTCGCGTCCAGGAAGTCGCTGGCGAGCGCTTCGTTGCCGTTCGGGGTGATCGCCCAGGACGAGCCACCGTTCGCCGTGTAGTTGGTCGCGCCGTCGACGCCATCGAGCTTCGGGACGTTGGTGACGGCCCACTTGCCGGACTGGTCGGGGGCGGACTGGATGGAGCCGGAGATCCACACGCCGTTGACGACAGCGGCCGTGTTGCCGTTCACGATCGTGTTGATGTACTCGTCCCACGAGTTGACCTCGACAAAGACGCCGGCCTTCACCATCTGGCCGTACATGTCGATGGCGGCCAGCAGCGCGTCGTTGTCGGTGATCGTCGGGTTGCCCTCGTCATCGAACAGGCTCGCGCCCGCGCTCTGCAGCATCATCATGATCGTGTCGGCCGAGTTGGCCTGGCCGGTGAGCAAAGGCTTGCCCGTCTTGGCCAGCACGTCCTTGCCGAGGGTGAGGAACTGGTCCCACGTGATGTCCGTGAAGTCGTCGACCGTGTAACCGGCCTGCTCCAGGATGTCCGTCCGGTACGCGCCGATCGCGGCCCCGTTGTCGAACGGCACGCCGTAGTTGGTGTCGTCGATCGTGGAGTACGCCACGACGGACTCGGGGAACTCGCTGAAGTCCACCTTGGAGTCGGAGAAGTCGGCGAAGATGTCCGGGTAGTTGATCACGTTCTTCTGGAACGCGTTGTTCTGCATGAGGAAGATGTCGGGCAGCTGGTCGGTCTCGCCCGACTGCGCCAGCGTGGTGATCTTGGTCTGCAGGTCGTCCCACGGCGTCTCGACGATGTCGAGCTTGAAGTCCGGGTGGTCGGCCTGGTAGACCTTCTCGGCCTCCTGCAGGGCGTAGATGTTGAACGCCGGGTCCCAGGCCCAGACCGTCAGGGTGTTGTCGCCGGAGCCCCCGCTCGCGCCGGTCGTCTCGTCCCCGCCCGAGCCGCCGTCTCCGCCGCTGCAAGCGGCGAGGGCGAGGCTCAGCGACAGGACTGCGCCCAGTGCGCCGAGCGTGCGTGTCTTCTTCATCGGGTGATCCCTTCGTGCTGTTGGTCGTTCCGTTGACCGGCACCGGCTCTCGCCGAGCCGCCGGCTCCCGCCGCCCGCCGCAACGTCGCAGCAGGTGAACGGGCTCGGTCGACTGTGCTGTTTGGAGGTCGTGCTCCGTGCTGTGGGTCAGGCTGTTCCCAGTTCCGCGCCACAGAGGTCTCGTCCACACCGACCACGAGCGACACCGGCGTCCCTCGACCTCTCTGGCGATTGGTGACGTCACCATAGCAGCGGGTTGGCGGGTGCTCCGGAGACGATTTGGTAACGGTCCGGTATTGATTTTCGACGATTGGTGACGTCACCATCCCTCCACACCACTAGCATCTCGCCATGACCACCGCTCCAGCGCCCGGCCGACGCCGCTCGGGCCCCTCGATCGGAGACGTTGCCCGGCTTGCCGGGGTCTCGCCTCAGACGGTCTCGCGCGTCTCGACGGGCGCCGAGTCCGTCCGATCGAGTACTCGCGCACGCGTCGTGCACGCCATGGACCAGCTCGGGTACTCGCCGAACCGGGCGGCCCAGGCTCTGCGGAACGGCACGTTCGGCGCCATCGGCGTGCTCTCGCACGGCTTCAACCGCACTGGTGAGGCCCTCACCGCCGAGGCCCTGGTCGCGGCCGCCGAGCTCGAGGAGTACTCGGTCACGCTCCTCCACGTGCGCAACCCCGACCCGGACGGCTGGGACAACGCGGCACACCGCATCTCGCACCAGGCCATCGACGGCCTCGTCATCATGCGGGCCGAGCTGGCGACGCCGGAGACGCTCGTGCTCCCCGCCGGCATGCCCGTGGCGGTGTCGTTCTCCAAGTTCGCGGGCCACTACCCCACCGTCACCGCCGACCACGTCCAGGGCAGCGAGGACGCGGTCCGCCACCTGCTCGGCCTGGGACACCGCACCGTGCACCACCTCGCTGGGCCGACGGACTCGGACCACGCCCTCGTGCGCAGCGGTACATGGCGCCGCTGCCTCCTCGAGGCCGGCATACGTCCACCCGAGCCGGTGTACGGGGACTGGAGCGCGCGCTCCGGCTACGAGGCCGGCAAGCGGCTCGCGGCCGACCCCGACGTGACCGCCGTGTTCTGTGCCAACGACGAGATGGCGTTCGGCCTGGTGCGGGCGCTGCACGAGCAGGGCCGCCGCGTGCCTGACGACGTGTCCGTGGTGGGCTTCGACGACATCGCCGTCAGCGGCTGGGGCTCGCCGCCCCTGACGACCGTCAGGCAGGACTTCCCCGCCATCGGCCGCGCGCTCGTCGGCCTCGTCGTCGGTCAGCTCCGGTCACGGTCGACCCCGGCGCCGGCCCTGACGGTCGTGCCCACGGAGCTCGTCGTCCGGGCGAGCACCGCGTCCCCGCAGCGCTGAACCGCGGCTTCCAGCCCGCCGCGGCACCGGCGGCCACTTCTCCCGGTGCTCAGGTCCGTCCGATCGGAGACCCGCATGGCTCGCACGTCCTTCAACGACGACTGGTCCTACCGCACACCGCTCAGCGCGTTCGCGGCATTGAGCGGGGAGGATGCCGCACCCACAGCGGTCCGGCTGCCGCACGATGCGCTCCGCGACGCCGAGCGCGCGGCGGACGTCCCCTCACGGGGGGCCAGTGCGTACTACCCGACGGGTGCCTACACCTACCTGAAGACGTTCGACGTCCCGGCACAATGGGCCGGAAAGGTCGTCCGCCTCGAGATCGAGGGCGCGTACCGCCACGCGATGGTGTTCCTCAACGACGAGCTCGCCGGGCATCGGGCCGACGGGTACGCGCGCTTCTTCGTCGACCTGACGCCCTACCTCCGGTTCGGTGACACGAACACCCTGCGCATCGAGGTGCGGTCCGGCCAGGACTCGCGGTGGTACTCCGGTGCGGGGCTGCACCGCCCGGTCTACCTGCACATCGACGACCCGGTGCACATCGGGCTCGACGGTGTCCGGGTCAGCACGGTCCGGCTCGAGGACGACCGGGCCGTCATCGAGGTCGCCACCTCGGTCGTCAACCGCGGGCTGACCACCGCCGCGCTCACGGTCACGACCTCCGTCACCGACCCACAGGGGACCCACGCCGAAGGCGATGCGACGCCCCTGACGCTCGCGCCGGGTCGCACAGCGGTCGTGCGCCAACGCCTGTACCTGCCAGATCCCCACCTGTGGAGCGTGGACACGCCGTCCCTGTACGTCGCCCGCACCGGCCTGGGCGACGCAGCCCAGGACGTGCTCACGACCTTCGGCGTCCGCACGGTCACCGTCGACCCGCACCGGGGGCTACGCATCAACGGCGAGAGCGTGCTGCTGCGCGGCGCATGCATCCACAGCGACAACGGCCCGCTCGGAGCCGCCTCGATCGCCCGGGCAGAGGAGAGGCGCATCCAGCTGCTCAAGGCTGCGGGCTTCAACGCGATCCGCTCCGCGCACAACCCGGCCTCTCCCTCGCTGCTGGACGCGTGCGACCGCGTGGGGATGTTGGTCATGGACGAGGCCTTCGACATGTGGACCCGCGGCAAGACGCCCTACGACTACGCGCTGGACTTCCCGCAGTGGTGGGGCGCTGACCTGGAGTCGATGGTCGCCAAGGACTACAACCACCCCAGCGTGATCATGTACTCGCTGGGCAACGAGATCGTCGAGGTGGGTACCCCGCACGGCGCAGCCCTGGCTCGAGAGATGGCCGAGCACGTACGCAGCCTCGACCCCACCCGCCCGATCACCAACGGCATCAACGCAGCGCTGGCCGTCCTCGACGACCTGCCGGCGGTCCTGGCGAGCGAGCGAGGGCTCAACGAGCTGATGGCCGACATCGGCGAGGGGATGCGGGCGATCGGCTCGTCCGAGGCGGTCACCCGGCGCACGGCCGAGTCGAGCTCCGTGCTCGACGTCCTCGGCCTCAACTACGCCGACGGCCGTTACGCCACAGACGCGGCGCTGTTCCCGCACCGCGTGATCGTCGGATCGGAGACCTTCCCCTCGCAGATCGGGACGCTCTGGCCGCTGGTCGAGGCCCATCCCCACGTCATCGGAGACTTCACGTGGACCGGCTGGGACTACCTCGGCGAGGTCGGCATCGGCGCCACGGCGTACCAGGAGGACCCCGATGCCGTGCCCGAGCTGGAGCGTGAGTACCCGTACCTCACGGCCTGGTGCGGCGACCTGGACATCACCGGATGGCGCCGCCCGGTCTCCTACTACCGGGAGATCGTCTACGGTCTGCGCACCGAGCCCGCCATCGCCGTGCTCCGCCCCGAACGGCACGGCCACACCGTCTCCATGCAGTCCCCGTGGGCGTGGAGCGACTCGGTCTCCTCATGGACCTGGCCAGGCTTCGAAGGCAGGCCCGTGACCGTCGAGGTCTACGCGGACGCCGACGAGGTCGCCCTCCTGCTGGACGGGACCGAGGTGGCGCGCGGACCCGTCGGCGCGCGGCTCCCCATGCTCGCCTCGCTCGAGACCGTCTACCGCCCGGGTGAGCTGGTGGCCGTGTCCTACCAGGCAGGCGTCGAGACCGGCCGCACCTCGCTGGCATCCGCGTCCGGCCCGACCACCCTGACCGTTACCGCCGACCGGGCCACGCTGCGCGCCGACGACACCGACCTCGCCTACCTCGCCATCGAGCTGCGCGACGCGAGCGGCGTCCTGGTCACCGGCCACGACCAGCTGATCACCGTCGAGGTCAGCGGCGCGGGCGAGCTGGTCGCCCTGGGCTCCGGCAACCCGACGACGACCGAGCGCTTCGATGCCCCGACACGCACGACCTTCGACGGGCGAGCCCTCGCCGTGGTCCGCCCGACCGGTCCCGGCGACATCGAGGTCACCGTCCACGGCGATGGCACGGGGCGCGTGGTCGTCGCGCTGATCGCACATACCGCGGTCGGCGAGTAGGCCGGGCGGGGCCTGTCTGCGTATCCCGCAAGCACGAGTCCCAGCAGATAGTCGTTGCGCTCACGGGCCGTCGCGGCAGGCCCTGTGAGTGGATCCGCCCGAGCGACTCGATCCGGATCAACGTCGCCGACGGTCGCTGTCAGCGGCGCGGAATGGTCGGGTCGGCCTCGACGAGTCGACCGTGACCTCATGCATTGCCGATCGCATCGAACTCCTGACCTTCTCATGACGAGGCGCGTCGAGGGGTGCGGTCGGTGTCGGCGGGCGTCGATCCGTGCAGGTCAGGACCAGGGTCGTGTCCAGGGCCGTCCGCCGCGATGGGCTCCGCTTCACGCCACATGGCACCCACGTCGGCGCCAGCGGCAGGTCGACCGCGTCTCGCCGTGGACGTCATCTCCCCGCCGCGTGTGGCCGGGCCGTCGAGGCGGCGCAGAACCAGCAGCGCGATGCCCGCGGACAGGAGCTCCCCCGCGGCCAGGCCGGTCCAGGCGCCGGTGGGTCCGGTGCGGCCGAGGGCGAGCACGAGCGGGACCTTGAGGAGCAACAGGGTTCCGACGGAGATGAGGTAGGACGGTCGTGGTCGGCCGAGCGCCTGGAAGTACGCGGACACCAACGGCGTGACGCCGGCAGCGGCGAACCCGATCGCCAGGATGCGCAGGGCGTCGACGGCCTCGGTCTGGACGGTGGCGTCGTCGACGAAGGCGGCCGTGATCGGCTCCGCGAGCAGAGCGACGGACCCGGCGGCGACGGTGCTGTACACGAGGGTCGCGCGCACCGACAGAGTCCTGGTGCGTCGGACGCGTGCGGCGAGCCGGCGGCCGGCGTTGTACCCGACGATGGGCTGCATCCCCTGGCTGATGCCGAGCTGGGGCATGGAGACGAACGTCTGGATGCGGGAGCAGATCGCGAACGCGGCGAGGGCGGTGGTCGCGGCGGCGGCTACGGACAGCGTGGTGTTGACGACCACGACGAGCAGGGTGGCCCCGAAGCCGGCGAGGAACGAGGGGGCACCGATGCCGACGAGGGTGCGGACCGTGGGCAGGTGGGGACGCAGGTCGGAGCCGCGGATGCGGTACGGGCGGTGCTTCTGGACGAAGAAGAACCACAGGCTCATGGCGGCGGAGACGGCCTGGCCGCCGACCGTTCCCAGGGCGGCTCCCCGGACCCCGAGGCCCAGCCCGAAGATGAGCAGCGGGTCGAGGGTGATCTGAACGGCGACCGGGACGACCCACAGCATCGTGGCGAACCGCATCCGACCCTCGGCGCGCACCACGCTGGAGAACCCGGTCGAGACGATCGCACCCGCCAGGATGACCACGGCGTAGTCGCGGGCGTAGCCGAGGGTCGGACCGTGGGCGCCGAGCAGCCGCAGGAGCGGCTCGAGCCCGGTCAGCCCGATCACGGTCGTCGCGACGGCAGCGGACCAGAAGACGACGAAGGCGTTCCCAGCCGCGCGTGCGGCGATGGTCGTGTCGCCGGCGCCGAGGTGCCGGGAGACGACCGAGGCTGCTCCGACGCCGAGGGCGGTCGAGACCGCGCCCAGCGCCAGGAGCAACGGGGCGACGAGGTTGACCGCCGCCATCGCGGTCGTCCCGACGCCGCGGGCGACGAACCAGGCGTTGGTCAGTGCGTAGATCCCGTAGACCCCGACCGCGATGGTGGTCTGGGTGCAGGTCTGCCACAGCAGCCGCCCGACGGGCCGTTCGCCCAGGGCGGTGGCGTCGAGCGTGCGCCGCGCCGGCGCGCCGCGGTCCCTAGGGCTCACGGCTCGGTGAGCAGGCGCATCATTCGATCGATCTGCCCGCGTGCCCAGTCGTACTGGGTGGGTGTGGTGTGTCCGCGGTAGACGGTCTCGATCGCCATGATCACGACCAGGTGCAGGGTGTACAGGCGACGGCGCGTCTGCTCCCTCGGCGTGAGGCTCGCGTGGCCGTAGCCGCGCATGAACGCGGTCGGGTCGCCGAAGTCGGGCAGGTCGATCGCGGAGAAGCCGGCCTCCATCAGCGGGTCCCCGTACAGGGCACGTTCGTGGTCGATGATCGTGACGATCCTGCCGTCGCGGACCATGACGTTGGAGTCCCACAGGTCCCACTCGACGAACCTCGGTTCGGTGACGTCGTCGAGGACGTCGGCGTGCAGGGCGACGACCTTGCGGATCTCGTCGTAGTCCCGGCCGATGTCGACGCTGCGGGCCTCCCCGTCGGCCAGGTTTGCCTCGACGATGCCGGTGAACACGGTTCGCCAGGACGGGTCACCGGGGCCGGACAGCGGTCCGAACCAGCCCCCGCGGATGGAGTTCAGCTCGCGGTTGGCAGCGCCGAGCGCTTCGTTGTACGCGTCGCGCTGCTCGGTGCTCAGACCCTTGGTGATGATGCCGAAGTTGTCGGCGTCGATGAACGGCATGAAGAAGTAGTCGGCGTCGACCAGCTCGTGGCTCAGGTCGGCGTGGTCGACGTGCGGGACCGGGACGTCGGTGCGGTCGGCGATCAGTGCCAGCGAGTCGAGCTCGATGCGCATCGCGCCGCGCTCGGCGGTCATCACCGGCACGTCCCGCGGCGGCGCGATCTTCACGACCACGGCCCGGCCGTCGCGCAGCACGATCCGGTAGGCGACGTTGAACCAGCCGTGCCCCAGCTCCTCCAGCCAGGTGTCCGGCTCGCCCGTGGGCACCTGCTCAGCGCCGTAGGCACGCTCGACCATCGCACGCAGCGTCGCGGGCGTCTGGCGGTTCTTCGTGATGCTCTCCATCGAGTCCTCATCGTGGTGCAGCAGGGCTGTCCTGCCCCTGGGCGGTTCCTGCGTCGGGTCCCGACACGTTCGGCAACTCTAGGTCCGCCGCGTACACCAACCTGGTCACCGACGAGGCGCGCCATGACGGTCGGCCGAGTTGCGCCGAGCACCCCGCCGCCCTCAGCCGTCAGCCGCTCCAGGCGACGGCGAGGGGCCTCGAGCAGCTCGCGATACGTGGAAAAGACGACGATGTCAGCAGGCGCGCGACGGTCATACCCTGTGCGAGGGAGGACATCTCCGCCCGTGACCACCAGAGCGACCTGCCACCGACCGTCGCCCGAACCCACGGCTGCATCGCACAACATGCTCGGCGCCACCGCGTGACCCCCGGAGGCGGTGCGCAGTGAGCGGTGCGTGCGCGCGACGCCCAAGCAGGCCTGAGGCAGCAGGAGGCGCCATGCCCTCGGTCCGCCCGACGCAGGAGGGTCGACCGTGACCGGCGCTCGGCTGCTGCTGGCAGCCTTCGACGCGGGCGGGACCGTGCCGCCCATGCTCGGTGTCGCCGCGGAGCTGGTGCACCGCGGGCACGAGGTCGTCGTGTTGGCAGATCCCACCGTCGGGCCCTCGGCTCGGGCTGCGGGATGCGCGTTCACCCCGTGGACGACCGCACCACACTTCGACACCGTTGCCGACCAGACGGCCGCCTTCGCCGCGCTCGAGCACGGAAGCCCACGTCAGCGGGTCCAGGCCCTTCGACGGTTTGCCAGCGGTGACGCCAGTGGTCGCTTCGCCGACGACGTCCTGCGGGTGGTACGCACGCATTCCCCGCACGCCGTGGTGGCCGAGTCGATGCTGCCGGGGCTGTTGATCGGGGCCCAGGCGTCGGGTCTGCCGTGCGCCGGCCTGATGGCGAACCTCTATGTGCGGCCCCTGCGGGGTCGGCCTCCGATGGCGACCTCATGGTCACCCGGGGCCAGCCCTCTGGGACGGCTGCGGGATGCGATGGCCGTCGAAGCCGCCCTCCTCGCGACCAGGCTCGTGGCCCCGCCGTTGAACAAGGTGCGGGCCCGGTACGGTCTGCCGCCGGTGCCGGATCTGTTCGGGCAGATGGACGAGCTCGACCGTCTTCTGGTGCTGAGCAGCCCGGGCTTCGACTATCCGGCCCCGCTCCCGGCGAACGTCCGCTATGTCGGGCCGCAGCTCGACGACCCGGACTGGTCGTCCAGCCGGGCTGAGGCGTGGCGTCCGGAGGGCGACGGACCGCTCGTGCTCGTCGCGATGAGCTCGGTGTACCAGCGACAGACCGCCATGCTGCAGACCGTCGCCGCAGCGCTCGGCTCACTGCCGGTCCGTGCGGTGATCACGACCGGCAAGGCAGTGAACCCGCAGGATGTTCCCGCACGTCACAACGTGAAAGTCGTCCGCGCCGCACCACACCGGGATGTCCTGCGCGAGGCTGCGGTCGTCGTCACGCACGCCGGCCACGGCACGGTCATGAAGACGCTGGCCGCCGGGGTGCCGCTGGTGTGCATCCCGATGGGGCGCGACCAGCGCGCCAACACCAGCCGTGTGCTGCGCCTGTCCGCCGGCGTCCAGGTCACCGGCCGTCCGACGGCCGCCCACATCGCCTCCGCCGTCCGGCGCGTCCTGGACGACCCGACTTTCACCGCACGCGCCCACGACGCAGCCCAGATGCTTGCCGCCGAGGCGCGCTTCCAGCCCAGCGCGGCAGAGGAGATCGAGTCTCTCGTTGACCGCGCCGCCCCTTGAGGGCGGGGAGGCCTTCCGCGCCAGGAGCGCCACCGAGTAACGCGCACGTCACGGGTGACCGGACCAGCAGCGTCGGACTACGAGGCGGTGTAGCCGCCGTCCACCAGGTGGTAGCTGCCGGTGATGAACGACGCTGCGTCGCTGGCGAGGAACGCCACCAGGGCGGCGACCTCCTCTGGCCGTCCCATGCGCCCGAGCGCGTGCTTGCCCGCGAGGAAATCCCGCGTCGGCTGGTCGAGGTTCGTCTCCACCAGCGGCGTCGCGATGAATCCGGGGCCGACGGCGTTCACCCTGACACCCTGGGCCGCATACTCCAGCGCGCCGTTCTTGGTCAGCCCGACCAGGCCGTGCTTGGCCGTGACGTAGGCCGAGGACATGCCGAACCCGACCGTGCCGAGGATCGAGGCCATGTTGACGATCGACCCGCCGCCGGCCGCCACCATGACCGGCAGCTCGGCCTGCATGCAGTAGAAGACGCTGTTGAGGTTGACCTCGATGACCCGACGCCAGCTCTCCAGGCTGTAGTCGGCGGTCAGCGCGATCTCGCCGCCGATGCCGGCGTTGTTCACGGCGATGCGAACCGGGCCGAGCTCGCCGGCCGCTGCGACCATCGCCCGGCACCCGTCCGGATCGGTGACGTCTCCGATGAACGCCGATGCCACACCGCCGGCGGCGGTGATCGCTTCCGCGACGGCCGTCGCACTGTCGGACACATCGGCGACGAGCACCCGGGCTCCGTTGGCCGCCAAGAGCTCAGCCGTCGCCTTCCCGATGCCCGATCCGCCGCCGGTGACGATGGCGGCTCGATCGAATACGTCGTAGGTAGCCATACGGCCAAGGTCGTCGCCCGGGCGCCGCACCGTCCAGGGCCAAAGGTCCCGAGTCCGAGCCGAAAGTGGCTGCCCGCTTGGGATGGACAAACAGGACCTTGGTGACATTGACTCCAGTCATGAGCCGATATTTCGGCGCGCCGGGCTCCGCACTTATGGCGCGGTCCGGGTCGAACGTTTGACAACGATGTCAATCCTCGCCGGGCCGAACGTCGCCTCCAGACCAGGACGGGCAGCGGGCAAGCGCTCCCCTAGAAGTAGCAGTCCTGTTGTCAGAGAGGACAACCGATGCCCAGCTCCTTGATCCCCCGACGCGGACCGGCGCGCCCCTCAGCGTCTCGTCTCGCCGTCTGCGCTGGGGCCGCCACGATCGCCCTGCTGGTCGGCGGCGTCGTCGTCCCGGGCGCAGCTTCTGCGGACCCCGCCGCAGATCTGCAGTCCCCCCCGACCGCGGCCGACGCGCCATGGACGAAGACGGTCACGTGGCTGGTGTCCCAGCTCACGGTCGCTGAAAAGACGTCGCTGGTTCGCGGCACCACCGACCCTGACCCGCACGGCCAGGCGGGCTACCTGCCTGGTGTCGCGCGGCTCGGCATCCCGGAGATGCGCCACGTCGATGCCCTCGGCATCAACGTGTACGCCGACGCAACCGGCCTACCCAGCCGCATCGGTCTCGCGTCCTCGTTCGATCGGTCGGCCTACTCGACCCTCGGTGAGATCGTGGGCCAGGAGGGGCGCGCCCTTGACACGGACGTGATCTACGGCCCGCAGGTCGACATGTCCCGGTACCCGTCCTGGACGCGCAACCTGACGACCAACGGCGAAGACGCGTACGTGTCGGCACAGTTCGCGGCGACCGAGATCAACGGCATCCAGAGCCAGGGCCTCCTCGCGCAGGTCAAGCACGTGTCGATGTACAACGGGCAGGCGCAAGGCACCCCCTCGCTGGTCAGCTCGCAGGCAGCGCACGAGCTGTACCTCAAGCCGGCACAGGCGGCCATCGAGGACGGCGGCGTCAGCTCGATGATGTGCTCCTACGCCACGTTCCGCATCGTCGGTGAGCAGCCGGCCCCGCAGTTCTCCTGCGGAAACACGAACTTGCTCACCAACATCGTCAAGGGCCAGTTCGGCCTCAAGGGTTTCATCACCTCCGACTACGCCAACGCGTCGAAGGCGACGTCCGACCTCATCGCCGGCATGGACCAGGAGTTCATCAGCCAGAGCCTCACGGCCGCCAAGCTGACGCCGCTCGTGACCGTCACGTCCTCGACGTACGACCCCGCCTACGCGAACGCGTTGGACAACGCGATCGCACGGGCGATCTACGAGATGGAGCGCTTCGGTCTGCTGGACAACAGCAAGATCCCGGCCGCCTACCAGTCGGACGTCCCGCAGCACGGCGACGTGAGCTCGACGTTCAACGGGACCCCGGTCGACAAGGCCGCCGGTTCCGGGGTCGCGCTCAAGCTCGCCGAGGAGTCCGCCGTCCTGCTCAAGAACGACGCCAACACGCTGCCGCTCGCGACGGGCAGCAAGGTGGCCGTCGTCGGCCCGACGGGCTACCTGATGCCCTCGGCACCCGGTGGCGAGCGCTCGCGCGGCTTCGGTGACCGCAACAACTACACCCCGGTCAAGGCGATCAAGGCGGTGAACGGCACGAGCAACGTGCTCGCGGCACCCGGGATCGACTGGATCGGCACGACCGTGCCGGCCGCCAACCTGAAGCAGGACGCGGCGGGCACCCTCGCCGGGCTGGTCCGTACGACCACGAGCAGCGACGCGGTCCCGGTGGTCACGACCTCGACCGACACGATCGTGGATGGCAGCCAGGCGAACCTGGTCAAGGGCTACCGGTACTCCTGGACGGGCTACATCGACGTCCCGACGACCGACACGTACACGCTGTACCTGCAGCGCCCGTACGGCACCGACTCCGGAGTGACCACCGCGTACAACAACGGGGTCCGCCCGGCCTCGGCCGGCACGGTCTCCCTGGCGGTCGACGGCACGAACAGGACGCTGGCCTCGCCGGCGTCGACGATCCTGCAGAACGACTTCCCGGACGGCCAGCTCGCGTCCAACGGGCAGTACCTCGGCAAGGACAACACCGGCGTCACGCTCGCGGGCCTGACCGCCGGTCTGCACCAGGTCACGTTCACCTACAACCCGACGGCCAACTCGGCTCAGACGCCGACGCTGCGCTTCGCGTGGGCCCCGCTCGCGGCGAACACCGCGGCAGCGGTCACGGCCGCACAGACGGCCGACAAGACGGTCATCTTCGTCGGCTCCAACAACGCCGGCTCGGGTCCGAGCTCGTCGAGCTCCGCCGGTCTGTCGGTCATCCCGCAGGACCAGATCGACCTGATCAACTCGGTCGCACCTGCTGCACACGCGGCCGGTCACCAGGTCGTCATCGTGCTCAACGCCGGTGCCGCCGTCGCGATGCCGTGGGCCAGCCAGGCCGACGCCATCCTCAACATGTGGTACCCGGGTCAAGAGGGTGGCACCGCCACGGCCAACCTGCTGTACGGCAACGCGAACCCCTCGGGCAAGCTGCCGATCACCTTCCCGGTGGACGACGCGCACACGATGTACACCGACTTCCCGGAGCGCACCACCGCCACCCTCAGCGGTGACGACCCGACGGTGTCCTCGTTCAAGTGGACCGAGGGCGTCAACGTCGGCTACCGCTGGTACACCGACCCGTCGGTGAACATCCACAACTACCAGCCGCAGTACGCCTTCGGTTTCGGCCTGTCCTACACCTCGTTCGCATACTCGGGGCTGTCGGCCAAGGTCACGGCCGACAGCGGCTTGGACGTGACCTTCACCGTCACGAACACCGGCACCAAGGCCGGCGCGGACGCTCCTCAGGTCTACCTGGGCGCCTCACCCGATCTCGCCCCGCCCGTGTACGACTCCAACGGGCTCGTGATCAGCGGGTTCGAGCAGTCGGCACAGAAGCTCGTCCAGTTCGACCGCGTCCAGCTCGACCCGGGCGCTTCCAAGACCCTCACGTTGCACGTCGACCCGCAGGACGTCTCCGGGTGGGACACCGTCGCGCAGAACTGGGTCGTCGGTACGGGCAGCCGGACCATCAGCCTGGGCGCGGCGTCCAACGACATCAAGCTCACGGTCACCAAGAACGTGACGTCGTCGAACGTGGCACCTGAGATCACGACCGACATCGCCGCGACCTCCTCGGTCGCGGTCGGTGCGAACCTGACCCTGACGGCGGCGGCCTCCGGTTCGCCGGCCCCGACCGTGCAGTGGCAGAAGAGCACGGACGGCACGACCTGGAACGACATCGCCGGCGCAACGTCCCCGACCTACACGCTCACGGGCGCGGTAGCCGCGGACAACGGTATCCAGATCCGGGCCGTCTTCGAGAACGACCTCGGTCAGGCCACGACCACGGTCACCACCGTCTCGGTGACGCGGGCCGCGCTCAGCGCCCCCGTGCTCTCGCTGACAACCGGTGTGGTCGTCGTCAACGCGCAGAACTACACCCAGGGCACGGTCGGTATCACCTGGACGGCGTCCGCCCCGGCGGCGTCGCTCAAGGAGTACCAGATCCTCGACGGGAGCACGGTCCTCCAGACGGTCGCCGCCTCGTCGACCTCGGCGACCCTGGTTCTCGGGGCGGGCACGCACACGCTCAGCGTGAAGGCGAGCCCGGTCGACGCCCTGGTCATCGGTGGGGCGAAGACGTCGGCCAGCCAGGTCGTCATCGTCGACCAGTCGGCACCCTCGACCACCGTCGCCCGTCCCGCGGGCAAGGCCAAGAACTGGACCGCCATCAGCGGCCAGTCGGTGGACACTGGATCCGGTGCCAGCACCGTCACGGTCTACCTCGTCGAACAGCGGGGCTCGAACTACTACTACTACACGGGCTCCGTGTGGTTGAAGGCGACGAGCCAGTCCGACGCGGCCACCAAGGCCACACGCACCACAGTCCCGGTCTCCTCGACCGGTGCCTGGACCGTCCCCGTCACGGACATCAGTGCCGAGAACCTCTCGGTCTCTTTCAGCGGCACCGACAAGGTCGGCAACACCTCGCCGGTCGTCACGGTGGTCTGGTCCGTGAAGTAGCCAGCTCCATCAGCACGGTGCCCTGCCCCGCTCCCGCGGGGCAGGGCACTCGTGTGTCCCTCTTGACCTTCTCCTGAGCCGTGCATGCCGCATCGCTCGCTGTGGCACCCACGATGGCGCCGGAGCCAGAATCTCGCCCGAACGTGCGCTGCCGGCCAGTCGAACCTCCGGGGCTCACCTCAGACGCCTGTGGGGATGGGCTCCAGTCACTCGCTTCGACTCGCGCGTCGCATCGCGACCTCGGCCAGGGCCACCGCCCCGAGCGCGAGCGTGACGTTGCCTGCGATGTCGACGGCGCGGGCGTCGTCGGCCAGCATCTGTTGCACGACTCCGTACCAGGCATAGGCGAGCAGCAGGCCGGCGGCGACCGCGGTTAGGTGCGTGTCGCCCCATCGGCTGCGGCGGGACCAGCGGACCAGCGCTACGGCGCCGACGACGATCACGGTGAGCTGGCCCACGACGATGACCCATGCCGGCACCTCGTCGCTGATCCTGCCCGAGAGCTCCAGCCCGGGAATCGCCCCGCCAAGAGCGACCGCCGCGAGCAGGAGGAGCATGAACGTCGATCCCAGAGCGAAGAACGTCGTTCCCACCGCCATCTGGCTTGGTGGCGTGCGCGGCACGGGCGTTCGGCGTGGCCGGTGTCGCAGCCAGAATGCGACCGCGACGAGCGCAGCGATCGCGCAGAGCGAGCCGGCCCACTGCGGCGGCGACAAGCGGTAGGGGTACTCCTCCTGGAAGTACGCGAACGTGAGAGCGCAGCCGGAGAGAAACAGCAGCGTGACCACCGCGGTCCAGCGCCGGCTCAGCCAGGGGCCGAGGCGGTTGCGGGTGGTGAGGGCCTCCATCAGGGCGATCGGGACCGCGATGCTCCACACGGTGTGGATGGTCAAGACGTAGGTGGTCCACCACGCGCTGGTCCCGAGCGCGCCGATGTGGCCGTACTCCAGGAGACCGAGGCCGAGAGCATCAGGGTTGAAGAGGGTGTGGAGGATGAGGCCCTCCTCGACGATCGCGTAGCACAGGGCCAGCAGGACGATGCCGGGCCAGCCGAGGCGCAGGCGGCGCGCCGTTTCTCGGATGAGGATTGCCCCGCCCCCGTAGAGCGGGGCGACGGACATCAGGCCCAGCAGCTCCGTGACCGCAAGGCTGCCGAGAAGATATTCACCGACCAGCGGTGCCAGGAAGAACAGTCCGACGGCGGGCACGAGGCGACTTCGTCGGGCGACGGGCGTGACTGTCGATGTCTGAACCATGATTCGGACGCTATTGACCGCCGAGCCCGACGTCGTCTGCCCTGAGTCGGGGCCCGCTCCCTTCCCCTATGCCTCCCGGAGTACCCGCTCAGGCAGACACCCAGGAGTCGGTGGAGCAAGGCGCGGGTGCGAGCCACAGCCGTCAGTCGCCTGGGTAGACCAGCCCGCACTCGTAGGCGAACACCACGACGTGGACCCGGTCCCGCAGCGCAAGCTTGGAGAGGATGCGCGCGACGTGCGTCTTCACCGTGCCCGGCGCCACGCCGAGCCGCTGCGAGATCTCTGCGTTCGAGCGTCCGCGCGCAACCTCCACCACGACCTCGCGCTCGCGCGCGGTGAGCTGGGCGATGCGTGCGTCCTCGCGCACGGACGGGCCGTCCGTGTCCGGCTGGCGCTCGGCGAAGGCATCGATCAGCCGTCGCGTGATGCTCGGCGCGACCACCGCGTCGCCGTCCGCAACCGCGCGGATCCCCGAGAACATGTCCGCCGGGCGCACGCTCTTGAGCAGGAACCCGCTCGCCCCGGCGCGCAGGGCGGCGTAGACGTACTCGTCCAGATCGAATGTCGTGAGGACGAGCACCCGAGACGGCAGTGCGGCCGCCACGATCCGCCGTGTCGCCTCGATGCCGTCCAGGACCGGCATCCTGACGTCCATGAGCACGACGTCAGGCTCGAGCGCCGCTGCCATGACGACCGCCTGCTCGCCGTCCTCAGCCTCACCGACGACCTCCATGTCGGGCTGTGTCTCGAGCGCCATGCGGAACCCGAGACGCAGCAGGGCCTGGTCGTCAGCCAGCAGCACCCGCACCGGTCCCACCCCTGCTCTCGATCGTTGCGTGGACACGCCACCCGCCCGAGGCCACGGGACCCGCCTCGGCCACTCCACCGTAGGCGGCGAGACGCTCGGTCATTCCCGCCAACCCGCGCCCCTGCGCACTCGTGCTCGGGCGGCGCGGGGCGCGACCGTCATCACTCACCTCGACCTCCGCCCCGGTCGAGGTGAACCGCACCCGCACCTGTGCGGAAGCGCCGGGGCCGGCGTGCTTGAGCGCGTTCGTCAGCGCCTCTTGAACCACGCGGTACAGGGCCAGCTCTGCCCCGGCGTCCCATGCACCTGGCGCGCCGTCTTGTACGAGTGTGGTTGCGACTCCGGCCCGGGACACCCGCTCCACGAGCTCGGGGAGGTCCGCGAGCCCTGGTTGTGGACGCACCCCCGCGTGCAAGGAGCTGAGCAGCGGCTGCATCTCCGACAGCGCCTGCCGCCCGGTCTCGGCGATCGTGGCGAGCGTCTCCGCGGCGCGCCCGGGCACCGAATCGGAACTGAGCGCCGCCCCGTCTGCGAGCGCCACGATCACCGCCAGGTTGTGCGCCACGATGTCGTGCACCTCGCGCGCGATCCTCCCCCGCTCCGCCGCCGCCGCGAGCTCGGCCCGCTGCGTCGCCCGCTGGCGGAGCTCGGCAAGGTACGCGACGCGTGTCCGGACGGTTGTCCCCGCCAGCACCGCGAGCGACAACGCCCACGCCAGGGTCGCGAGGTCGCCCGCGGGCAGGTCGCCTTGCAGCCATCCTGTGGCCAGGACGGCGGCTGTCGCCCCGACCGCCACAGCGGCCGACCGCCACGACCGGTATCGCACGAGCGTGTACAACGCCACCAGCACGGCCGCGAATGGGTACACGCCGTCGATGCCGGTGACAACCCACGTCCCGACGGCGACCGCCAAGACAACCCAGAAAGCCGTCGTGGGGTACGAACGCCGCCACACGAGCGGGACGAAGACCGCGACGAACCAGAGCCACGCGTCAGGCGGATCGACGACGGCCAGCCCGACCGCCAGCAGCGCGGCCAGCACCGCATCGTGTACCCATGGCCGGCGCACCCACCGCAGCCTAGGGCGCGGTGCCTGTGCAGTCACTCCCGCGCACGTGCGGGGAGATCGAGCGCTGCTTCGCGTGTCGATCTGTGCTGGTCGCGAACCCCGGGCAGCCACCCAGAGTGTGTGGGCGTAGTCGGCGTCCAACGCCTCCGTAGGGTCAAGGCACCGCGTCAACGCCGCCGCCGCATCGAGCACCGACTCACCTTCCCTGTCAGGCGGCCCCGTCGACATCTGCACTGCGGCCGTCACCCGACGATCGGGTGCAACCGGGCGACCGCCCGCGATGCGTTGCACCACCGGGCAATCAGCTCGACGCCGGTGATGGCCGAGCGGCGACCACGCATGGGGGGCCCTCAGATCGCCGCCGCCTGCCGGAGCGCAGCATTCTCGGCCTCCAGCTGGATGAGGCGTTCGCGAAGGGGGGCGACGCGCTGGTCGACCTCGTCGAGCGTGAGTCGTCGGGGGATGTGCTGCGGGCAGTTCCAGTCGAAGGCGGTGACGGTGACGGTGATGGCTGCCTCCACCACCGCGTCGTCGTCATCGATGGTCAACGACGAGACGTAGGTCGGGTCGTCCTCGATGCGGACCACCCGGGCCATCCCGAACAACTTGAGCCTTTCGCGTCGGTTGTAGTCCACCGCGATCATGGCCACGCGCTGGTCCCCGATCAGGTTGCCCGTGGAGACGTGCTGGAGATTGCCACGGAAGTCTGCCCAGGCGATCGTGTGCGCGTCTCGCACCGAGACGAAGCCCGGGGGGCCGCCACGGAACTGAACGTAGGGCCATCCCGTCTCGCTGACGGTGGAGAGGTAGAACCCGTCTCGTTCTGCCAGGAACGCCGCCTCTCGCGGTCCCAACGGGTCGGGACCACTGGCTCCCGTGGCCCGAGACCGCACCCGGTCGTAGAACTCGGCGCTGCCGTACTGCTGTTGGACCTCGCGCACGTCGTCGGTAAAGGCGATGCATCCGTACTGCCTGCTCACGTGACCTCCTTGTCGTCTGGCTCGAGCACGGGGTGCGCGCCCGGATCTCCGGACCGGTCGTCGATGCGGCGGCTCATGGAGTGCCACCGGCACCTAGGGGGATGCGGGCTGTGATCACGGTGCCGGCCTGGGGCAAGCTGGTGATGGTGATCGTCCCGTTGCTGGCGTCGATGCGGTCCCTGAGGCCCGTCAATCCCGATCCACGAGCAGGGTCCGCGCCGCCGATGCCGTCGTCCTCGACGGTGAGGACGAGCTCGCCGCCGTCCTCGCCGATCGTGCCGATGACTCGGATACGAGTGCCCCGAGAGTGCTTGACGGCGTTGTTGATCGCCTCGGCGACGGTGAAGTAGCCGGTGGTCTCGACGGCCGTCCCCAGCCGCGGGATGTCCAGGTCCACATCGACGGGGATGGGTGTACCTGAGATGAGCGATTCGATCCCTGCGGCGAGCCCGGCGCGGGTGAGCGACGCGGGCAGGATCCCGCGGACGACGTCACGCAGCTGGCGGTTTGCGTCTTCCGCGTTGGTCAGCGCTTCGGCCAGCAGATCGGCGACGTCGCCTCCGCCGACGGCGCGGTCTCTGGCCAGCTTCAGAGTGATGATCGTGTGGACCAGCCGTTGCTGAGCGCCGTCGTGGACGTCGCGTTGCAGGCGGCGGCGTGCGTCGTCCGCGGCCGCGATGACGCGCGCGCGGGACCGGGTGAGGCCGTCTCGGTTCTTGGCGTTGGCGATCGCGGCGGCGATGAGGTCCGCAAACGGCTTGAGCCGGTCGTGGTCGACCGGGTGGCCCGTGGCGGCTGAGGTCACCGTGAGCGTGCCCCACCGTTCTCCGTCGACGAGGACCGGGGCTTCGGCGTGCTGCTCGCCGGCCTCGGCGCGGACATGAGATTCGGCGACGATCGAGGATGCGGGCCCCTCGTCGCGGATCACGGCGGCCGAGGAGGCATCCAGGACGCGAGTGGCTTCCCGGACTACTGCGTCGATGACCGTGGACGGTGGTGACTCGCGTGCGACGAGCTCGGCCACGTGACGCAGTGCCGCCTGTTCGTCGACGAGTCGTTGCAGACTTTCGCGAGCGTCCGTGGTGGCGATGGCCGCCCACATCAGCTGCGCGAAGCCCTCCAACCGGGTCTCGGTGTCGAGCGGCAGCGGTCCGATCTGAGACGTCGCCGAGAACATCCCCCACACCCGGCCGTCGATGATGATCGGGACCCCGACGCCGGCTCGGATGCCGTACTTTCCGACGATGCCGGCGCTGGAAAGACGCGCGAAGTCGTCTACCCGTACCGCCTGGTTGGTCCGCGCCACCTGCTCAGACATGGAGCCCGGCTGGTGAACGACTCGTACCCCGGGCGGAACCGGTCCACCGTAGGTGGCGACCGCAACGATCGTGTCGGCAGTCACGAACTGGAGCAGGGTGATCGCCTGGCCGTCCAGCTGGTCCGACGCCGCTCGACAGATGGCGCTGAGGATGTCGTCGGATGGTCCGGCCGTGGCGACGACCTCCGCCACGCGACGCAGGGACAGCTCCTCGTGGACGAGTCGGCGCACCTCATCCATGGGAACTTTGGCTACGTCCGTCGGGTCCTCCTCCACACCGGTCGGTGGGAGGTCCGGCGTCCCCGCGGTGGCGGTGCTCACGGCTCAGGTCCGTTGCGGGGACAGGAAGCGAAGAACCGCCTGGACGCGGCGGTGCCCGCCGGCGTCCGAGTTCACCTCGAGCTTCCGGAAGATGGCGGTCACGTGCTTCTCCACGGCCGCGACGCTGATCATCAGCGCTCGCGCGATCCCGACGTTCGACTGGCCCTCGGCCATCGCCCCCAGCACCGCCAGCTCGCGCTCGGTGAGGAGTGCAAGCTCGTCCGGGACCCGGTGCGGCCGCACCATGTGCGCCACCACTGTCGGATCGAGTGCGGTGCCTCCCCGCGCTACCCGCACGACGGCCGCGCTGAAGTCGCTGACATCCCCGACGCGTTCCTTCAGGAGGTAACCCACGCCGTCGACGCGATCGCCGATCAGCTCCATCGCATACTGCGGGTCGTCGTGCTGCGTCAGCACCACGACCCCGATGTCGGGCAACCGCCGGCGGATCTCGAGCGCCACCTGCAGGCCGTCGTCCTCGCGGCGGGGTGGCATGCCGATGTCGACGATGGCGACGTCGGGCCGGTGTGCCAGCGTCAGCGCGAGGAGTTCGCGGGCGTCGCCAGCCTCGGCGACGACATCCAGTCCCGCATCACGCAGCACCCGCACGACCCCGTGCCGGAGGAGGACGTCATCGTCTCCGACGCACACTCGCACCGGCTCGGTCACGGGCGCACCGTCCATCGCACGTCATCCGTCGCCGAGCAGGGAGCGCAGCGAGGCGCACGACAGGTCGCTCTTGGGGAGGAACCCGACCGCCCCCGCGTCGGTGGCCTCCTTCTGCGTGGCGGCGTCGCTGTCCACGGAGACGAGGACGACGCGCACACTCCACCGCAGAGCCGTCAGCTGCTTGCTCAATTCCAGGCCGTTTCCGTCAGGAAGGTCGATGTCGACGAGGGCGAGATCGGGAATTTGGTGCGTGACCTGCTGCAACGCATCCGAAACACTACGCGCCTCACTATCCGGACGGAACCCGCAGTCGGCCAGAATCCTGTTCGCCAGGCTGCGGAATCCGTCGTCGTCATCCACAACCATCACGGAGGCAGCCATCGTGTCATCGTCCACCCGGGCGGCCGGCCCGACCGTCGGGTTCTCCGGAGACTTTCTCCGGTAGACCCCCGCGCGCGCCCGACGCATGCGGAGCATCGTCGAAGACCTCAGCGACGGACCGCGAGCGAGGAGCGACGATGGGAACCATCGCAGTCGGAGAAGAGAACTCCGCGCCTGTCGAGCTGTACTACGAGGATCAAGGCTCCGGCCGGCCGGTGGTCCTGCTGCACGGGTGGCCCTTCGACGGCAGATCCTGGGAACCGCAGCTGCACCCGCTGCTGGAGGCCGGGTTTCGGGTCGTCAACTACGACCGACGAGGGTTCGGTCGGTCCAGCGCTGCGACCACGGGCTACGACTTCGACACGCTCAGCGGCGATCTCGACACGGTGCTGCGCACCCTGGACCTGCGCGACGTCAGCATCGTCAGCTTCTCCCTCGGGACCGGCGAGCTCGCCCGGTACATCGGACGGTTCGGGACCGAGCGGCTGCGCAGCGCGGTGTTCATCGAGAGCCTCACGCCGACGTTCGCCCACGGCCCGGACAACCCGAAAGGTGTCGACGCGGCCGGGGTGAAGGGTGTGCAGCAGGCGATCCTCGACGACCGCTTCGCCTGGCTAACCGGGATGATGGACAACTTCCTCAACCTCGACGACTACCAGGGCACGCGCGTCAGCGCGGACACCGTCCGGGCGATGTGGTCGGCCGGCGCAGACGCCTCCCCGTATGCGACCTGGGCGTGCCCGCAGGGATGGCTCGAGGACTTCACTGCCGACCTGGCGCGCGTCGACGTGCCCGCCCTGATCATGCACGGCACCGCCGACCGGATCCTGTCCGTCGACGGCCAGGGGCGCCGGGCGCACGACGCGCTCCCGGCCGCGCGCTACGTCGAGATCGAGGGCGGCCCGCACATCCACCCGGTCACCCACACCGCCGAGGTGAACCGCGAGCTGCTGCGGTTCCTCGCCAACCCGTCGTGACCGATCCGCGAGCCCGGTGACGACATGTTCGACGGATTCCTCTCCCGGATGGTCGACGTCGACCGGGGCGCGATCTACGCCCGCGTCGGCGGCGACGGCCCGCCGGTGCTGCTGCTGCACGGCTACCCGCAGACCCACGTCATGTGGCACGCGGTAGCCGGCCTGCTGACGGCGGAGCACACCGTGGTCGTCGTGGACCTCCCCGGTTACGGCCAGTCGTTCCGGCCCGGCCCGTCGGGCGACCACAGCGCCTACTCCAAACGCGCGCTCGGGAACGACATGGTCGAGCTGATGGCAGCGCTGGGTCTTGACCGGTTCGCGGTGGCCGGCCATGACCGCGGTGGGCGCATCGCCTACCGAGTCGCGTTGGACCACCCCGACGCGGTCACCGCCGTGGCGGCCTTCGACGTGGTGCCCACCGGTGAGGTCTGGGCTCGAGCGGACGCGCGCATGGCCGTCACCTACTGGCACTGGGCCTTCCTCGCTCAGCCCGAACCGCTGCCCGAGGACCTCATCAACAGCAACCCGTCGACGTTCTTCGACCATCACGTCCGGACCCTCGGCCTGGGCCGGCACCCCGACCGGTATCCGGACGAGCTGATGAGGGTGTACCGGCAGATCCTGGACGACCCCTCGGTCGTGCACGGCATCTGCGAGGACTATCGCGCCGGCGCCGGCATCGACCGACGGCACGACGACGACGACCGCGCCGCCGGTCGGCGGATCATCATCCCGTTGCTGGTGCTCTGGAGCGCGGCCGGGGCGCTACCCCGGTTCTACGGCGACGTGCTTGCCGTCTGGGCGCCGTGGGCCGACAACCTCCGGGGTCGCGGCCTCGAGGCCAGCCACTTCCTCGTGGAGGACCAACCCAACCAGGTGGCACAGGAACTGCTTGCGCTGCTCCACACCCCCACGTCCTGACTGGCACCCACGAGAGGCACCGCCATGACCACCGCACCCGAACAGGCGGGCGACACCGGTCCGCTGGACCGCGACGAGCTCACCCGGACCCTCAAGCGCACCGAGGTCCAGCACGCCACCTCCTCGATCCCCGGCCGGGACATCGTGCAGGTGCTCACCGAGATCCCCGTCGACGTGTCGTCCGGATGGCATCACCACCCGGGCGAGGAGGTCGGCTACATCGTCGCCGGCACGGTGCGGATGGAACGTCGCGACGGAAGCACGACGGTCCTCAACGCCGGTGACGGGTTCCTCATCCCGCCCGGTGTGCCCCACAACGCGACCGACCTCGGCCCGGACACGGGGAGGATGCTGTCCACCTACATCGTCCGGACCGGCGAGCCGGTCTCCACGCTCGAGACCTGACCGCACGCAAGAGTCGAGGAGAAGCACTCATGGTCACTGTCGTCCTCGTTCACGGCGCGTTTGCCGACTCCGACAGCTGGAACGGGCTGATCGGCCCGCTCCGCACCGGCGGGCACCGCGTCATCGCCTACGCCAACCCGCTCCGCGGAGTCGCGACCGACGCGGCGCCGCTGAACGATCTCCTCCGGACCCTGGACGGCCCGATCGTGCTGGTCGGCCACTCCTACGGCGGCGCCGTGCTGACCGCGGTGGACCCCGGAGCCGGAGACATCACCGCCGCCGTGTTCGTCGCCGGGTTCGCCCTGCAGCCCGGCGAGAGCGCCGCGGACGCGTCGGCGCTGGCCCCGGGATCGACCCTGGGTGACACGCTCGTGGAGGTTCCGCTCCGGTCCGGCGGCGTCGACCTCTACATCGACCAGGCCAAGTACCACCACCAGTTCTGTGCCGATCTGGACGAGGACACGGCGGCCGCGATGGCGGTCACCCAGCGTCCAGTCACGGCCGTCGCCCTCAACGAGCCCCTCGGCGACCGCGCGCTGTGGCAGTCCGTCCCGAGCTGGTTCATCTTCGGCGCCGACGACCGCAACATCCCCGCGGGCGCTCACCAGGTGATGGCCGAACGCGCCGGCGCCAGACGTACCATCCAGATCCCCGGGGCCTCCCATGTCGTCGGGATCTCGCACCCGGACGACGTCGCGGGCCTCGTACTGGAGGCCGCCGCGTCGACGACGTGACGGCGACCTGGCACCTCGCACGAGTCGTTGTGCGAGAAGACCTGGGGCGTACGGCGCCCCTGGCGCGCCAGCGTCTCGTCGACCGGGTCAGTGGTGCGGCGCCCCAGCTAGCCTTGAGACGCGTTCGGGTCAGCGCCACCCTCGTACACGTAGACGTCGATGTGGTCGCCCTTGAGCACCAATCGGGTGAGACTCTCGGTCCCCATGATGTCTGCGATGGTGTCGAGGCTTTTGAGGGAACAACCCCTCGGCGGCGCGCCCCCCGTCGCTGATCGGCTGGCCGGCGACAGCCACAAGCAGGCAGGTCATGCCGTAGCGAGACTCTCCGCTCCAGACGTTGATGTCCCAGGGTTCGGGGCCGTAGAAGTCCTCGTAGCGCTTCAGCTCTCCGGGACTGATCCCTAGAGCGTCGAGCTTGCCCCCCGGATCGTGCGGCTGATCGGCGGCGGCACCGTCCGACTTCAGTGCGAGCATGTGATCCGGTGCGGGCACGTAGTACCCACCTCCCTGCCCATCAGGGACCGGCGGCGTCTCCTCGGTCGCTGTCTCGGCCGGGATGGGAGTGGACTGATCAGCAAGCAGCTGCGATATCGACGCGGTGACGGCCACGTTCAGGGCGAGGGTCGCGATGACGCCGGCGACGATCGACGAGCGGCGGCGCCACCACGGTGCCGCGGGGGCTCGGTTGATCGAGTCTGCGGCGGTCGACCCCTCGGCGGTGTCTTGCTCGATGACCGACGTTCCGGCACGCTCATGCGCGGCGAACACCCCGCCGACAGGCTGACGGACCGACGTGGGAGCAGAACGCGACCCTTCGACCGTCTCGGTGACCGGGACGCGTTCCGGGATCGGAGCGGGGGCCCCTGTGGCGGTATCGCCGACCGGAGTCGCCTGTCGACGTTGGGCGGCCTCCAGTTCGGCGAGCCGAGCCTGAGCCGCCGCATCCCCCACGATGTCAGCATCCGGTCCGAAGGCGCGTCGTCGCAGGCGCGCCAGCTCGTCCGCGTGTTCGAACTCGCCCGACCCCCGCGGGGTATCCATATCCTCATCGTCCCCCCGCGCACGACCTGGGGCGAGGGGCGACCGGACGTCGCGAAAACTGGAGTTCCGCAACCGCTACAACTTCCGACTCCGCATGCTCCTCGTCGCCCGGCTCGATCGCGGTCCTCGTAGGGCTAGTAGACGGCAGTACCCGAGCTCCCGACGGAGCCGAGACCTTCACTGCCGGCAAGCTCCCGGCCTTCTGGTGCCCGAGGTCACGCCCATCCGACCACCCCGCGGGTCCGACGAGTTCAGCTCATGGATCACTCCATCGGTAAGGCGTTCCGTCGTCTCGTGCCGAAGGTGACGGTCGACGGCGCACCGCTGAGGCCGTGCCGCTTCCACGATCTGCGGCACGCTCAGGCGTCACTCATGCTCGCGGCGGGCGTCCCGCTGACGGTCGTCAGCAAGCGCCTCGGGCGCAGCCAACTGGCCGTCACGTCGGACACGTACAGCCACCTCGTGGGCGGCGTCGGGCCGGCCGCTGCACAGGCCGCTGCGGACCTTGTGCCGCGCAGTTCGCGCGCCCTCCCTAGCAGTTCCCTAGCGTGAGCAGCCGGGAACGACGATGCGGCCTCACCCCGAAAGGTGAAGCCGCAGGTCAGGTGTGGAGCCGCCTAAGAGAATCGAACTCTTGACCTTCTCATTACGAGTGAGACGCTCTGCCGACTGAGCTAAGGCGGCGTCGTCGGGAACCGTGGTCCCCGGCGAGCCCGCTTACTGTACCCGGAGGAACCCCGGCCCTCCAAAGCGAGCGTCGGGGGTCACGTCTCGAGCGCCCGGACCGGGCGCCCCGGCGCGCACGCGAGGGCAGCCAGGGTCAGCGCCACCGCGTCCTCGGCGACGGCCGCGCGCCAGGCCGGCATCCGGCCGACAGCCCACGCCCGCCACGCAGCGCCGCCGTACGTCCCGGCCAGGCCTCCGACGGTTCCGGCGAGGGCCGGGACGAGCGGGCGCGCGTGGTCGCGGGCGGCGAGCATGGACGCGCCGATGGCTCCGGACGCCGCCCGCGTCAGGGCGCCGCCGCGCTCGAGACGGCTCGGTGCGGTGGGCAGCTTGTCCCCGATCAGCTCGCCGACCACGCCGAGCGCCGCGCCCGTGCGGACGAGAGGGCCGCGTCCGCCGGTGATCGTGGGTGCGCCGGGTCCGAGTGACGAGCGCGCGCCGGCAGCCCAGCCGAGCAGCGCCGAGCGCACCACGAGCCCCGTGCTCGGGCGTCGTCGGGCCGGGCCGCTGGAGTGGCCGAGGGAGGGAGCGAGGGGTGCCATGCCCCTCACGGTGGCCCGCCGACATGCCCCCGGCAACCGGAGAGGAGCCGGTCAGCAGCGCGTGCCCTCCGCGGGGACGGTGCCGGAGAGCAGGTAGGCGTCCACCGCGTTCGCGATGCAGTCGTTGGAGGAGCCGTAGGCCGTGTGCCCCTCGCCCTCGTACGTGAGCAGCACGCCGGACGACAGCAGGTCGGCGAGCTGCTCGGCCCACCTGTAGGGCGTCGCCGGGTCGTTGGTGGTGCCGACGACGAGGATCGGCACCGCGCCCTCGGCCGCGTACGAGTCGAGGCCGCCGACCTCGGGCACGGGCCACTTCGCGCACAGCGTCCCGCCATAGCCGAAGAACGACCCCACCGTCGGTGCGGCAGCCTCGATCTGGGCGGCCTCGGCGCGCATCTCGGCGAAGTCGGCGGAGCCGCGGTCGTCCACGCAGTTGATCGCGTCGAACGCCACCGTGGAGTTCGTCGTGTAGGTGCCGTCCGGGCCACGGTCGGAGTACTGGTCGGCGAGGGCGAGCAGCGTCGTGCCGTCGTTCTGCTTGAGCGCCTCGGTCAGCGCCTGCGTGAGGTACGGCCAGTAGGACTTGGCGTACAGGGGGAGCGCGATGCCGTAGAACGCCAGCGAGCTGGTGACGTCCCGGTCGCTGCTGGTGGGCAGCGGGTTGACCCGCGCGCGGTCGAGCAGGCCGCGGACCTGCGCGAGCCCGTCGTCGACCGACCCGGTCAACGGGCACTTGGGCCCGGCCTGGCAGTCCGCGATGTAGGCGCGCAGGGCGTTCTCGAAGCCGACGGCCTGGCCTTCCGACGCCTCGATGGACGTCAGCGTGGGGGGCAGCGCCCCGTCGAGCACCAGGCGGCCGACCTTCTCGGGGAACAGGGCCGCGTAGGTGGCGCCCAGCTCGGTGCCGTACGAGAAGCCGAGGTAGGCGAGCTTGCCGTCGCCCAGGGCCGCGCGCAGCACGTCGAGGTCGCGCGCCGCGCTCACGGTGTCCACGTGCCCGAGCAGCGGACCGGTGTTCTGGAGGCAGGCCGCGCCGAGCTCGCCGTAGGCGTCGATCACCGCCTGGATGCCGGCGTCGGTCGAGTAGTCGGGGTCCGTCGCGATGAGCCGGTCCAGGGTCGGGTCGTCGACGCACTGGACCGGGTTGGAGCGCTGGACGCCGCGGGGGTCGAAGGCCACGAGGTCGTACTGCCGCTGGACGTCCTCGCTGACCATCCCCTTGGCCTGCGCGAGGAAGCTCACGCCCGACGCGCCGGGGCCACCCGGGTTGAGCAGCAGCGACCCCAGGGGCTCACCGCCCGTCGCCCTGCTGCGCGCCAGCGCGATCCCGATCGAGGCGCCGGCGGGGTCGGCGTAGTCGAGCGGGACCTGCGCCGTCGCGCACTCCCCCTCGGCGCACGTGGTCCACTCGAGCTGCTGCCCGTAGAACCGACCGAGGTCGCCCGTGGCCTCCGCGGACGGCGACTCCGACGTCGCTCCGGGGGTCGGGCCGGCCGCCTGGTTCTTCGGCGAGACGCACCCGGCGAGCAGGACGGCGGCGACGGCGAGGAGTGCGACGAGGCGATGCCGTCGGTCGCGCGCGGCGCCTGAGGGCGCGGCAGGGCGGTCGGAGAACGGCATGCGCACACGGTAGCCGCCGTTGCTGGGCCTCCCGGCACGTCCGGCACCCGGGGGACCCACCCATCACCCGATCTGCACAGGAGGGCGCCGACGGGCGCCCCGCTCAGCCCTGCGGGCGCAGAGCCACCGCCATCGCCTCGACGGCGAGCAGTGGCGCGACGTTGCCCGCGAGCCGTGTGCGCGCCTGCCCGACGGCGTCCATCCGCCGCAGGGTCTGCTCCGGCGTGCTCGCCTCGGCGAGGGTGCGGACGGACTCCTCGTGCTCGACGTTCACCAGCTCGACGCCGGCGCCGAGCTGAACGACCAGCACGTCGCGGTAGAGCGAGAGCAGGTCCACCATGGCGCGGTCGAGGACGTCGCGCTGCGACCGGGTGGCCCGCCTCTTCTGGTCCTCCTCGAGCTGTCGGACCTGGGTGCGCAGCGCCGGCGGCAGGGTCGCGGCGCCCTCGGCCCCCAGGGACCGGAGCAGCTCCGCGCGCTCGTCGGCGTCACGCTGCTCGGTGGCGGCCTTCGCGTCGGCCTGCGCGGTCTCGACGAGCTCCCCGGCGGCCAGCACCGCGTCGCCGACGCCCCGGATCTTCGCCGCGATGCCGAGCACCGCCCTGCGGCGGGCGCGGGCCTCAGGATCCCTGGCGAGCCGTCGCGCGATACCCACGTGGCTCTGGGCGGCGCGGGCCGCGATCGCGGCGACCGCGGGATCGATGCCGTCCCGGGACACGAGCAGGGCTGCGACGGCGTCGACCGGCGGGACGCGCAGCGCTACGGATCGCGAGCGGGACCGGATGGTCACCAGCACGTCCTGCGGGCTCGGCGCGCACAGCACCCAGACGGTGCGGCCCGCGGGCTCCTCGATCGCCTTGAGCAGGGAGTTGCCGCTCGTGTCGTTCAGGCGGTCGGCGTCCTCGATGATGATGACGCGGTGCCGGCCCTGGGACGGCGACCGCTGCGCGAGCTCCACCAGCGGGCGGGCGGTCTCGGCGCGGATGAACACGCCCTCGGTCGCGACGACGGTGACGTCGGGGTGCAGGCCGCGCAGGGTGGTCGTGCAGTCGTGGCAGACACCGCACCCGTCGGTCGCGCACTGCAGCGCCGCGGCGAACGCGCGCGCCGCGTTGGACCGCCCCGAGCCCGGCGGGCCGGTGAGCAGCCAGGCGTGCGTCATGGCGGCCGGGTCCTCGATCGCGTGGCGCAGCACCTCGACAGCCGGCTCCTGCCCGACGACGTCGTCCCAGACGCTCGTCACAGCGCGATTCCCAGCACGCCGGCGACGCGCTCGCGGATCGCCGCGGCCAGCTCGTCGACGGGTCGGGTCGCGTCCAGCACCAGCCAGCGCCCGGGCTCCGCCTCGGCGCGGCCGAGGAACGCCTCGCGCGTGCGCCGGTGGAACTCGTCGCCGGCCCGCTCCAGCCGGTCGGGGTCCCCCGTCAGCCGGGCCTTGCCCGCGACGGGGTCGAGGTCCAGCAGCACGGTGAGGGCCGGGAGCAGACCGTCGACGGCCCACAGGGAGAGGCGCTCGACCTCGTCGGCCCCCAGGTCCCGGCCGCTGCCCTGGTACGCGACCGAGGAGTCGAGGTAGCGGTCCGTGACGACGACCGCGCCGCGGGCGAGCGCGGGGCGCACGAGCGAGGCGACGTGGTGCGCGCGGTCGGTGGCGTACAGCAGCGCCTCGGTCCGGGCGTCGACGTGGTCACCGTGCAGGACCGCGTCGCGCAGGAGCTTCCCGAGCTCCGTGCCGCCCGGCTCCCGGGTCAGCACGACCTCCCGACCCAGGCCTGTGAGCCAGTCGCCGAGCAATCGCGCCTGCGTGGACTTGCCGGCGCCGTCGCCGCCCTCGAGGGAGACGAAGAGTCCCGCGTGGAAGGGGGCGTCGGGCGAGGTCACGTGCGCCAGGGTAGTCGGCGCGGCCGACACGACGGACGCGCGCCGCACAGGCTCACTCGCCCGGGTAGCTGACCCCGATGAGCGAGCGGACGGTGTCCATGGTCCGGAGCACCTCGAGCGTGTGGTCCCACGTCATCCGGGGGCTCTCCGTGGCGCCGAGGGCGACCTGACGGGCCACCTCGGCCGCCTCGTACTGCAGCCCCTTGGTGCCCGGCTGGTCGAACTCCCAGACACGGCCGTCCAGGCGCTGCACCCGGAACGACGTCGGCGCGTAGAAGCTGCCCTTGACCACGATGTTGCCCTCGGTGCCCGAGATGTGCGCCATGGTCGGCGTCTTGGCCCACATCGTCGTCGACAGCGTCGCCTGCGTCCGGTCGCCGTACGACAGCACGATCGAGATCTGGCCGTCGACGCCCGTCGAGGTCAGCTGCCCGACGGCCTGCACGGCGTCCGGCACGCCGAGGAAGTCGTGCGCGAACGAGACCGGGTACACCCCGAGGTCGAGCAGCGCCCCGCCCGCGAGCGCGGGGTCGAACAGGCGGCTGGCCGGGTCGAACGCGAACGCCTGGCCGTGGTCCGCGGAGAGGTTGATGATCTCGCCGATCTCGCCGGCGTCGATCACCTGGTGCAGCGCGTAGACGTGCGGCAGGAACCGCGTCCACATCGCCTCCATGACGAACACCCCGGCCTGGCGGGCGGCGGCGAAGACCTCCTCGGCCTCGCCCGCGTTGCGCGTGAAGGCCTTCTCGACGAGCACGTGCTTGCCGGCCCGGATGGCGAGCAGCGCCTGCTCCTTGTGCTCCGAGTGCGGCGTCGCGATGTAGACCGCGTCCACCTGTTCGTCCTCGACCAGCTCGCGGTAGCCCACGTGCGTGGTCGGGATGTGGTGGGACGTGGCGAACCGCTGGGCGCGGTCCCGGTTGCGCGACCCCACCGCGACCAGCTGCGCGCGCGTGTGCGCGTTCACGGCCGCGGCGAACGTCGCGGCGATGTTGCCGGCGCCGAGGATGCCCCAGCGGATCGGCGGAGCGGTGCGAGGGTCCTGAGCGCGGTCTGCCATGGGCGACAACCTAGCGCGGTGTGCGGCGTGCCCGCCGTCCCCCTGCGCGCAGCGCTACTTCTTGGTCGCCGCCTTGGCCTTGGCGGGCGCGCGACGCGCGGGCGCCTTCTTCTTCGCGGGAGCGGACGCACGCTTCTCGGCCAGCAGCTCGACGGCCTGCTCGCGCGTGATCGACTCGGGCGTGAGGTCGCGCGGCAGGGTCCGGTTGGTGACCCCGTCGGTGACGTAGGCGCCGAAGCGCCCCTCCTTGACCGTGATCGGCTTCTCCGACGTCGGGTCGTCGCCCAGCTCGCGCAGCGGCGGCGCGGCGGTCGCCCCGCGGCCCCGCTTGGGCTGCGCGTAGATGGCCAGCGCCTCGTCGAGGGTCGTCGTGAAGAGCGCCTCCTCGGACGCGAGCGTCCGCGAGTCGGTGCCCTTCTTCAGGTACGGCCCGTAGCGGCCGTTCTGGGCCGTGATCTCCGTGCCGGTCTCGGGGTCGACCCCGACCACGCGCGGCAGCGACAGGAGCATCAGTGCGTCGTCCAGCGTCACCGACTGCAGCGACATCGACTTGAACAGCGACGCCGTCCGCGGCTTGGGCGCCGCGGCGAGCGCGCGCTTCTGGGCGGCGGCCGACAGCGACGTGTCGATCTCGGGGTCGGGCAGGACCTCGGTCACGTACGGGCCGTAGCGGCCGTTGCGCGCGACGATCGGCGTGCCGGCGACGGGGTCGGTGCCCAGCACCTGGTCGCCCTCGGGCTGCGTCTCCAGCAGCTCGCGGGCCTTGGCCACGGTCAGCTCGTCGGGCGCCAGTTCCTCGGGCACCGACGCGCGGCGCGGGTTGCCGTCCTCGCCGGGCTCGGCGGCCGAGTCCTCGAGGTACGGGCCGTACCGGCCGACGCGCAGCACGATGCCCTCGCCGATCGGGATCGAGTTGACCTCGCGGGCATCGATCTCGCCCAGGTTGGCGACGAGGTCCCGCAGGCCCTCGCCCTCCTCGTTGCCCGAGCCGTCGCCGAAGTAGAACCGCGACAGCCAGGCCACCCGGTCCTTGTCGCCGGCCGCGATGGCGTCGAGGTCCTCCTCCATCTCGGCCGTGAAGTCGTAGTCGACCAGCCAGTCGAAGTTCTCCTCCAGCAGCCGCGTCACGGCGAACGCGAGCCACGACGGCACGAGCGCCTGCCCGCGACCGGTCACGTACCCGCGGTCCTGGATGACCGAGATCGTGGCGGCGTAGGTCGACGGGCGGCCGATCCCGCGCTCCTCGAGCGCCTTGACCAGCGAGGCCTCGGTGAAGCGCGGCGGCGGTGAGGTCCGGTGCCCGTCGGCCGTGAGGTCGGACGCAGACAGCGGGTCGCCCTCGGCCATCTTGGGCAGCCGGGCGTCGTCCTTCTCCGCCGCCGCCGCGGCCTCGTCGGCCTCCTCGGCGTACCGCGAGACGTCGCGACCCTCCTCGTACGCGGCGAGGAACCCGCGGAACGTGATGACGGTGCCCGAGGCGGAGAACAGCACGTCGGTGCCGTCGGCGGCCGTCGCGCCGAGGCGGACCGAGGCGGTCTGACCGCGGGCGTCGGCCATCTGCGAGGCGACCGTCCGCTTCCAGATGAGCTCGTAGAGGCGGAACTGGTCGCCCGACAGCTCCTTGGCCACCTGCGCGGGGGTCCGGAAGTGGTCGCCGGCGGGGCGGATGGCCTCGTGCGCCTCCTGCGCGCCCTTGGCCTTGCTGGTGTAGACGCGGGGCGCATCCGGGATGTACTCGGCGCCGTACAGCTCGGACGCCTGCCGCCGCGCGGCGTCGATCGCCTGCGCGCTCAGCGAGGACGAGTCCGTACGCATGTAGGTGATGTAGCCGTTCTCGTACAGGCCCTGCGCGGTGCGCATGGTCTGCCGCGACGCCATCCGCAGCTTGCGGGACGCCTCCTGCTGGAGCGTCGAGGTGGTGAACGGCGCGGCCGGGCGGCGCGTGTACGGCTTGGTCTCGAGCGACGAGACGGAGAACGCGGAGTCGGCCAGGCCGGCCACCAGCGAGGTCGCGCGGGCCTCGTCCAGGTGGGCGACGTCGGCGGCCCGCAGCTGCCCGGTGTCCAGGAAGTCGCGGCCGGAGGCCACGCGCTGCCCGTCGACGGACGTCAGGCGCGCGCTGAAGGACGGCTCGGCCGTGTCCTGGACGGCGAACGTCCCGGTGACGTCCCAGTAGTCGGCGGCGACGAACGCCATGCGCTCGCGCTCGCGCTCGACCACCAGCCGGGTGGCGACGGACTGCACGCGCCCGGCGGACAAGCCCTGGCGGACCTTGCGCCACAGCACGGGGCTGACCTCGTAGCCGTACAGCCGGTCGAGGATGCGCCGCGTCTCCTGGGCGTCGACCAGGCGGTCGTCCAGCTCGCGGGTGTTCGCGAGCGCACGCTGGATGGCCTCGGGGGTGATCTCGTGGAACACCATGCGCTTGACGGGGACCTTGGGCTTGAGCTCCTGCAGCAGGTGCCAGGCGATGGCCTCGCCCTCGCGGTCCTCATCGGTGGCCAGGAAGAGCTCGTCCGACTCCTTGAGGAGCTTCTTGAGCTCGCTGACCTTCTTCTTCTTGTCCGAGTCGACCACGTAGTACGGCGCGAACCCGTTGTCGACGTCGACCGCGAACTTGCCGAAGGGCCCCTTCTTCATGTCCGCCGGCAGCTCCGAGGGCTGGGGCAGGTCGCGGATGTGCCCGACGCTCGCCTCGACGTCGTACCCCTCGCCGAGGTACCCGGCGATCGTGCGCGCCTTGGCAGGCGACTCCACGATCACGAGCTTGCGCCCTGCAGACATCGGTCTTGCCCTTCTCAGACTTCGACGGGCCGGACGACCCGCGCGACGTTGGGGACTCTACGGCGTCCCGTCAAGCCCGCGGCAATCGCGACGACGCGGCCTGCCGCAGCACCAGCATGATCGCGAACGCCACGCACGCCGCCATCAGGGCGCCCGCGGCACCCCCGAGATAGGCGGTGACCTGCTCGGCGCGAGCCTCGAGGTCAGCCCGGTTCTGCCACGTGTGCGACAGCGCGACGACGGCCGACGCGCCCGCCGCTGCGCCGACCACGAGCAGGCCGGCGACGACCCCCCGCATCGTCGCGGGCGTGGGCGGCGGGTCCCCCGCCAGCCGCAGCGCACCGGTCGCGGTCGACGGGCGGGCGGGCGTGAGGGCGACCAGGGCGCAGGCGATGGCGGTCCACGCGAGGACGACGAGCACCGCGGCGACGACGTCGGACGGCCGGTGCCACTGCCCGATGAGCGTCGAGACGCCCGTCGCGGTCGTGTACCCCGCGCCGAACACCGCTGCCCAGGGCCGCACCCGCGGCGGGACCACGAGCAGCAGCGCCGCCGAGACCGACGCGGCCGCCGTGGTGTGGCCGCTGGGCAGCGTGTTGCCGTACGACGCCTCGACCCCGAGCTCGGGCCGGTAGAACACACCGTTCTTCAGCAGCTGCGTGGTGAGGTTGGCGCCGATCATCAGCACCGCGACCTGCAGGGCGAGCGACCACCGACGGCGCAGCGCGGCGATGAGCATCGCCGCGATGAGGACGAGGGCGATGAACCCGACGGAGACGACGTCCAGCACCCGCTCGGCGACCCGCCACAGCTGCGTCTGCCCGTACGCAGCACCCTGGAGGGCCGCGTTCTCGACCTCCTGGCCGGCGAGGGTGTCGACGAACACCCGCCACAGCACGTACACGCCCGCGAACGAGAGCACCGCCACCAGCAGCGCGATCCCGACGACCACGCCGCGCCGGTCCCCGGAGGCCGGTGCGGGCCGCACGGGCGCGGGGATGACGGGCGTGTCGCTCACCGGACCACGGTAGGTCACCCGGGCGTCCGGACCGGACGCCGTGCCAGGGTCCGGGCAGGTGTCTCACGCCCCCGGCGGCGGCTCGTCGGGGCCGACGACGACCGCGTGCAGGCAGCCGCCCAGCCGCGCGCGCACGTCCTCGTCGGCGTTGATGCAGAGAAGGCACCCGCCGCGGCGCTCGAGCTCCCAGCCCGCCTCGTCGATGGCGTCGGCTGCCCGCCCGCTGCGCAGGCTCACCGCCGCCAGGTCGAGCACCACGAGCGACGCCGACCCCGACAGCGCACCCAGAAGCGCGCGCAGCCGCCCGACGTCGGCCCGCCCGAACGACCCGGCCGGCCGCACGTTGGCGGTGAGCCAGGCGGGGGTGGGCGGCATGCCCTCGCGTGCGGGTTCAGCTGCGGTCACCGTGCGCATGGCGGGCCTCCCGGCTCTGTCGGTCACGTGGTGCTCCACGTGCTCGACACCCACTTCACCCACGGACCCTGTGGACTACCTGGACGTGACCGTCTCTTTACCTGTGGCTGTGTCCAGCCACAGGTAGAGACGGTCCGTTGACGGAACCCGGCACGCCCCCGGGCCAGAGTTCCGACGTGCTGGTCCACGCGCCCGCTCCTCGTGAGGTCGACGGCCTGCTGGCGGTCCCGGTCCACGTCCGGCAGCTCACCGTCCGTGTCGTGCTGGACGCGAGCACCCGCGGCGGCGTCGCGGACGCCCTGTTGAGCTACCGGGTGGGCCCGACGTCGGGCTGCCCGCTGTTCGACCTGCGCCAGTCGATCGACCAGGCCTGGCTCGACGGTCGACCGGTCGCGCCCGCGCGGCTGGGTCCCCGGTCGGTGGGGGAAGGACCCCATGCGACGATCCGAGTCCTCGACCTGCCGCAGCAGGCTGAGTCGGCACACACGCTGCGGCTCAGGTACCGGCTCGGGCAGCCACGCTCGGACCTGGGCGGCGCCTATCCCCCCGTGCTCGCCACCCGGGGCCGAGGACGGCTGCGGTGGTCCTTCGGCATGGCCGACCTGTTCGACGGACGCCACCTGGAGATGTGGTTCCCGAGCAACCTGCCGTTCGACCAGTTCCCGTTCGAGCTCGCCGTGACGCTGACCGGGGTGCAGGCGCCCCACAGCGTGATCACCAACGGGGCCGTCACCACCGCCGGCGCCGGCTCCTGGCGCATCAGGTTTCCCGCCTGGGGCTCGTCGGTCTCGCCGATGCTCGAGCTGTGGCCGACTGACGAGCTCGACCACGCTCGCAGAACAGTGGTGCTGGGCGGATCCGGACGCACGGTGGCGATCGACGTCTGGAAGGTGAGAGGCCGTCCCGACGACCTCGCGTACGAGAGCGCGCGGATCGGCCGGCTGCTCGGGTGGAACGAGGCGACCTTCGGCAGCGTCGGCCTGGACCGGTACACCTGCTTCTTCCACGGGGCGGAGGGCGGCATGGAGTACGCGGGCGCCACGACCACGTCGTCGAGCGCCCTCGCGCACGAGGTGCTGCACAGCTGGTTCGCCCGCGGTGCGATGCCGGCGTCGGACGCCGACGGGTGGTGGGACGAGGCCTTCACCACCTACGTCACCCAGGGCGCTGCCCCGGCCCCGCTCGACTTCCGACGTCCACCGACGAAGCTCTGCTCGCGTCGTCCGTTCCAGCGGCACACCGACGCCGCCGCCTACCGCGACGGCAGTCGCCTGTTCGGCGGTCTTGCCGCGATGTCCGGGCACGAGCCGCTGCTGCGCGCGATGGGACGGCTCTTCCGGGAGCGACGTCATACGTGCGTCTCGACGGCGGAGCTCGAGGAGCACCTCGTCCTCGAGACCGGCGCAGTCACCGTCGTGGACGCCTTCCACCGGTTCGTCTACGGCTTCGACGACCCCCGTCCGGGCAGCCCGGTCCGCTTCGACAGGTTGTGGGTGAGCGAAGGGACAGACGGGCGCCCGTGGATCAGCGCGCAGGTGAGCAACCCCGGCGCCGAGGCGTGCCGCCACTTCCTCCTGCTGTTCTCGCTGGCCCGCGGCGGAGGAGACCCCGCACGGTCGGACGCCGCGACGAACGTGGCGGCCGTTGCCGGCTTCGACCTGCAGCCCGGGCGAGCCCGGGTCCTGCACGTGCGGGCGCCGATCGGTCTGGGGCGTCCGGGCGAGCTCGCGGCCGACCTCTCCCTCGTCGGCGGCGTGCACGTCCGCCTGGCGCACCCGTCGGGCGGGCCTGCCGACTACCGCGCACGCGCGATGATGCGCACGGATCTCAGGCCGAGCGCGAGACGGCCGGCGCCGGTACCCGCGACCTGGGCGGCGGGCTGAGCAGACCATGGTCCGTGGAGCGCGGGATCGACGTCAGCTCCAGGCCGACGCGTGCGCAGAGGGCGTCGGAGGGACGGATACCGAGCTCGTGCCAGAGCAGCGCCGCGAAGCTGTCGAACTGGCGCATGGCCTCCGACGCATTGCCCTCGCTGAGGTACGCGTCGATGAGTGCGGCGTGAGCGCTCTCGCGCAACGGCTCTTCCGCGATGACGTCGAGCATCGCTTCGATCGCCTCAGGGAACCTCCGCTCGCGGCGCAGGTGGGCAGCGCTCGCCTCGAGGGCGTGCAGCCGAGCCTGCCGCAGCTGCTCACGGGCCAGCACGAGCCACGACTCGTCCCACCCGGGCAACAGCTCGGTCGACCGGGCGATGACCCGGGCGGACTCGGCCGTGTGGCCGTCCGCGTCGCCGATCATCCGGTCGGCGATCTGCCGGAACTGGTGCACGTCAACCCGGACCCCGGGCCCGAGCCGGACGGTGTCCGGCTGGACGAGCACCAGGTGCTGGCTGACCCGGCGGATCCGCCACAGCGCGGTTCGCAGGCTGGCCCGCGACCGCTCCGTCCCCGCATCGGGCCAGAGCCGTTCCGCGAGCACCCCCCGATCGCAGCTGTAGCCCTGCACGTGGTCCAGCGAGAGGTAGGCGAGAACGCGGCGCGAGTGCATGGGCAGCGCGGCGGGCGCGCCGCTGACCTGCAGCGAGAAGCCGCCGAGAAGCCGGAGCTCGGCCGAGGAGCCGTTCACCGTCACCACGTCCGCAGCTGTCGCAGGTGCCACCGTGATTCCCCCTGTCGTACCGCGCCGTTCACCCCGCTACGGTCCGAGCCTGACGATTGATGCTTCACCCGGTGTCAACATGCCGTCAACGGGGCGAGGCCGACCCCTGCGGCGCCCATCCACCTGCCCGACGGTGGCCCGGGCAGGTGGCCTGGACGGACCGTTGACGGACACGTGGACGTGGCCCCGCCAGCGTGTGCCGGGTGACGACCTCCGACAACCGGCTGATCGTGGTCCGGGCCTGGCGCGACCCGGATCGGCTCGTCATCCGCATCATCGTCAGCGCCGGGCCGGGAGCTCGAGCCGTCGAGTCGGTGTTCAGCGACGTCGAGCCGGCGGCTGACCGGTTCGCCGAGGTGCTCACCGAGCTGCGTGACCATCGGTCCGTCGAGCCCGATCAGCAGCCGGCTCGGGCAGAGACAGAACGTTGACGCCGGCGCAGCACCTGCTTCCCCATCATGAGTTGGCAACGGAGCTCAACACGGAGGTGTGGCCATGCGAGTCGACGAGGACGCGGCCCAGGGCGAGGACGTCCAGTACTTCTCGCCCTTTGCCGGCTTCACGTCCGGGACCGCCACGATGCCTGAGACGGCGACGACGGCCGAGCGCGCGGACGCCTTCGAGGAGTCGGGCGCCCCGTTCGAGAGCTACTTCGTCGCCGAGTCGCCCTTCACCCAGGAGTCTGTCACCGAGGCCGAGCAGCTCGAGTCCGAAGCCCGGGAGCTCCTCGAACAGCTGCACGACGAGGACTTCGAGGACGCGCTCGAGGAACTGATGAACGAGGGCGCGGCGCGCGTGCTCGCCGACGCGCAGCAGTGGTCGGTCGCCCCGTCGGAGTCGGAGGCGAGCGAGGCGCTCACGCAGTGGATGGCGCCCCTGCTCAGCGAGTGGGAGCGGACCATCGACGGCTTCGCGTCCGGGCTCGAGAGCGCCAACCTGGAGAACATCTCCGAGGACGAGCTGACGGAGCTGCTCGAGACGCTCGAGACGCACCCGGCCCTGGAGTCGGAGCTCTTCGGCAAGATCGTCAGAGGCCTCGCGAACAAGGCCAAGAGCCTGGTCAAGCAGGCGGTGGCCATCGCCAAGAACCCCCTCAAGGGGGTCGTCGACCTCGCCAAGAAGGGCTTGGGCACCGTCGTCGAGGGCGTCAAGGGCATCGGCAAGCACCTCATCGGCCCGCTGCTCGCCCGGCTGAAGAAGGCCGGGCTCGGCATGCTCAAGGCCGTCCTGAAGAAGCTGGTGAAGCCTTTGACCAAGCTGCTGCCGGCACCGGTACGGCCCTTCGTCCCGATCATCACCAAGGCCCTCGGCATCGGCGAGCTCACGGGCGAGGACACGCCGCTGGAGAGCGCGTACGAGACCGGCTTCGCCTCCGAGATGGCGCGGACCTTCGACGAGGAGGTCGCGGCCATGCTCGTCGCGCCGACGGGCGAGGACTCGGCGCTGACGGGCGAGGACTCGGCGCTCGAGGCGAGCTATCTCGAGAGCTCCGGCCTCTCCGATACGTGGGAGACGACGTACGAGGGTGGTGTCGAKAGCTTCGAGACGTTCGGGACCAACGAGTCGTCGGGGCAACCCGAGTCCTTCGAGAACTTCGAGTCGTGGGAATCGGTGGGGGCCGGCGAGTCCGGGATCGGCGAAGATGCGCTCTCCCAGCTGGACGACGCCCGGGCCCGGCTCGCCGCGCAGCTCACGGAGTACACCGGGGAGAACCCCGTGGGGCCGATCCAGGAGTTCCTCCCGGCGGTGCTGGCGGTCCGGCCTCTCATCAAGCTGGGCCTGAAGGTCACCGGAGCGCGCGACAAGCTCATCGACCTGCTGGCCCAGCCGCTCGCGGGGCTGATTCGCAACATCGTCGGTCCCGCCAACATCGCGCGCATCGCGGCGGTCGTCGGCAAGCAACCGGACCGGATGATCGCGCGTGCCGGCGTCGGTCTCGCCTTCACGGCCCTCGGTCTGGAGACCACGTCGCAGACCGAGCTGTCGACCCTCCCGGGCGAGGCGTTGGCCTCGGCAGTCGAGGCGACGGTCAACCGCGTGCTGGACGAGCTGTCGTCGGAAGAGCTCGGGGACCCGCTGCAGGTCGGTGCCGCCGTGCAGCGCGCCTTCGCCGAGGCGGCCGCCGCCTACCTGCCCGACCGGGTGCTGCGCAGCGACCTGCCCGAGCGGGAGACCGCGGAGGAGGGTGGGATGTGGGTCCTGATGCCGCGTTCCACCGCACCGCGGTACCGGTTCCGCAAGTACTCGCGCGTCTTCGCCGTCCCGATCACCCGGCGGGCCGCCCGGCAGGTGCCGTGGTCGGACGGGGGGACGCTCGAGCAGTACCTGCTCGACCTCGGCGTCAACCGTTGGCCGGTGCGGACCGAGCTCGACCTGTACGAGACGGTGCCGGGGACGTCGCTCGGGCACCTCACGCGCGACGAGACGCTCCCGGCCGGTGAGACGCCGTCCTCGAGCGAGTACCAGGAGCTGACACCCGAGGCGGCGGGCGTCCTGCTCGGCGAGCCCGGTCTGGGACGGCGCGCGGCGCAGGGCACGCCCAGCAGGATCGTCACCCACACGCGCCCGGGCCAGCGGTACTTTCGCGTCCGCGTCGCGCAGCTGCCCGCGGGCAAGGCGCGCCGACCCCGGCGGCAGGTGAGCGTGCGCTGGGAACCGGGCCGGCGACGGATGCGCATCGCCGTGCGTCTGTCGGAACGTCGGGCCCGGACGCTCCAAGCGGCCCTGCAGCGGTCCGCTCCCGCCGGCCAGCGCGACCTGCCGGCCGTGCTGACGTCGCTGCGCGAGGTCCTGCTGCCCCGGCTTCGCACACGGGTCGCCCGAAGTCTGCTGCGTTCGGGGTTCGTCACCGACCCGGCGGCGGCGGCGACGCTCGCGGGCCGCGTCGCGGCTGCAGCCGGCCGCGGGCTCTCGAGCTACCTGACCCAGCGGGGTGCGCAGCTGTCCGCTGCGGTGGCCGACCCGGCCGAGGGCGTGACCCTGCTCCTCACCTTCGACGGCATCGGCACGAGGCCCGGGCAGGTGCCCGTGCCGGAGGTCGTCGCTCACCCGGGCTGGATCCATGCGTGACCGCTTCGCCATCGAAGTTGCCGCGCTCGAATCCGACGCCCGGCACTGGCGCCGCGCCTGCCTCGGGCTCGGCGAGCTCGAGGTCGCGGCGTCGTCGGCGACGTGGGGGGAGCTCGAGTCCTACCTCGGCAAGAGCGTCCGGGCCAGCCTGACCGCCCAGGCGAAGCGCCTGACGGCGAGGGCCGATCGGCTGTTGTTCTCACTCCGGGCGGCGCGGACGGACGCGGACCTCAAGCAGGTCCGGACCGAGCTGCTGACGCTGCGGCGCCAGTATGCGAGGGCCGAGGCGATCGTCGACTTCTACGGCCACGCGGTGACCACCCGGGCGAACCCGACCATCGCGGCGATCCTGCGGGGGCTCGACGAGCTCGCCGTGCAGAGCATGGACCAGGTGCTGCGGCCGCTCGGGATCGAGACGCCACCCGTGCTGACCTACCTCGACAAGGGGCTCGGGGCGTCGATCCTACGCGCCGGTGCGCGCCTGTGGGACGCGTCGCTCTCGCCGGCGGCCGCCATCAAGGTCACGCGCCACAACCTGTGGCAACCGACGTCGCTCGTGCACGAGACGGGGCACCAGGTGGCGCACCTCGCGGGGTGGGTGCCGGAGCTCGCCGCGGCGCTGCGCAAGGCCCTTGCGCCGCACAGCCCTCTCGCGGCGGAGGCCTGGAGCGGGTGGGCGAGCGAGGTCGCGGCCGACGTGTACGCCTTCTGTCTGCTCGGGTATGCGCCGGTCCCCGCCCTGGCGACCGTGGTGGACGGGCCGTCGACGGCCGTGTTCCGGATGCCGTTCGGCGACCCGCACCCGGTGTCGGCGCTGCGGGTGCAGCTGAACGTCGCCCTGTGCCGCTCATGGTTCGGGGGCGGGCCGTGGGACGACCTCGGCGCCCGCTGGCTCGACAGGTTCCCGCTGAGCGCGGCTCCGCGCGAGGTCGCGGAGATCTGCACGGTGAGCCTGCCGCTGCTCGCCACGATCGTCGACGTCTGCACCAGGACCCGCATGCAGGCCTTCCACGGCACGTACCTCGCGAAGCTGGCCAATCCGGAGCGGGTGTCACCGGCGGAGCTCAAGCGCCTCGCCGACCGGGCCGGTGACTCCCTCTACACGTCGACCTACCTGCAGCGCACCGAGTCGATGCGCATCCTCTCGCTCACCGTCCTGCGTGGGCTCGACTCGACCGAACCGCCGACAGCCATGCGGGACTGGCTGCGACGACTGGGTGGCGACCGCGCGGTCGCCGCCTGATGACCAGGGGAAGGACGTGGCTCACGTGACCGAACTCTCATCGACTGGCTCGGTGGCTCCGCAGCTGAGCATGGACCAGCAGCAGTTCACCCAGCTGATGGCGTCCGTGGCGGCGGCTCTGCGGCAGACCACGACGCCGCTGACCGCGGACCAGCAGACCGTCGCGCTGCAGTTCCGGCTCCTGCGCAACGGACTCGGGCGGTTCGCGAGCGCCTCGGAGTCCCCGGACCGCGTGCTGATCCGGATGGACCAGATCCAGTACCCAGGGGGGAGCGACCTCGTGTTCCGCGACCCCATACCGCCCGATGCGGTGTCGATGGTGCTCACCGTCGACTCGAGCCGCGCATCCGGGGACCTGCCAGCGACCGGTGACGACGGGATGTTCTCGTACGAGGTCGACAGGGAGCGGGAAACGAAGGTCGTGGAGCTCGTCGAGTTCCTCGACAAGTTCGACGTGCCGATCGCCGCCGGCGTCCCGCTTCAGGTCCAGGGCCAGAGCCCGAGAAAACCACGAAGGAGCTGAACCGATGTTCCGAGCGCTTGCGGCACGCGTGACCCCGGCCGGCGTCACCGACGCCGAGGCCAACGCCGTCCTGTCGGTCTACCCGCTGCAGCTGAGCCGCTTCCTCGAGGAGGCGTGGGCGGCCGGAGGCTTCGCGGGCACCGCGTGGCCGACCCTGCTGAACCTGCCGTCGACCAAGATGCCGGTCCCGATCGGCAGCATCGCCAAGAGCCAGGAGCCCGGGGGCCTGCTGGCCACCCTCGCGTCGGGGGTGCAGCCGACGCTGGGGGTGCCCACGCAGCCGTTCACCGTGCCGACGACGCCGGGAACCACGGCTGCCCAGGCCATCCTCGGCCCCGCACCCCTGTGGGACCACGCCATGTACGCCTACCTCATCGAGGCCACCGGAATCTTCGAGATCTTCGCGGATGTCGTCCGGCGCTACGTCGTGGGCGAGACGTTGCCTACCCCGTCGGCGGACTCGGTGGCCTGGGTCCGATCGACCGAGGAGCTCTTCTTCCGCGACCCCCCACTCTTCAGCACCAGCGGGGCGCTCAACAGCCAGCTGAGAGCCGACGCGGCCATCAACCGACGCAACCTGTACTGGCGGATGTTCGGCCTCGACCTGCCCCATCCGGTCGGACGCGGGGTGAGCGGCCAGCCGTGGAAGCGTGACGTCGGTCCGACGATCAACACCCGGTTCCTCGAGCTGTGGAACGAGCTGCTCCGGCAGGTCTGGCTGGGCTACGAGAACGACACGAACAGCTCGGGTGCCAAGGCGACGGACCCGTCCTACGTGGCGTACCTCTGCCAGACCCTCAGCGAGCTGCTCGAGCTGCGCCGCCGGGGCGGCATGCTGGCCCGCGAGGAGTTCGCGTTCGTCTCGATGATGAGCTGGTTCCACCTGACGGTCGAGTACGACACCTCGATCGTGGTCGACCTCAAGGCGACCGCCGGTGGAAGCGGCAACGCCGCGGACCGGCTCGCTGCGATCGGAGCCCGCGTCGGCATCGCTCCGTCGCGCCAGTCGCGGGAGCTCTTCGAGCTCGCCGATCTCATGTCGCCGGTGCTGTGGGCCATCGAGCTGGGCCTCTTCAACGTCCCGGCCCAGGCCGAGACGTTGTACAAGCACGGGTCACCGAACGCGGTGGCGACCGCGATGAACCGCATCGTCGACCTCTGGCAGTCCGCGACCGGCGAGCGCGTCAAGGATCTCGCGGTCACGACGCGCAGGGCAGGTGCCGAACCCCGCTCCGCGCAGCCGACCCGGCTGATGGCAGGCTCGGCCGTCGCTCCGCCGGCCCGGCCGGTCGCGCCCACGGCTGGGTCGACCAACGGGCACCGTCCGACGACGCTGACGCGCGGCTAGCGGAGGTGCGGGATGTACGAGGAAGAGGTGGCGACCGTGAACGGGCACGCCGGGTCGTCCGTGTTCGCGCCGGCCGAGAGTGCGGAGGAGTCGGCGCTCTGGGGAGTCCACGAGGAGATCTGGGCCAACCCGGCCGAGGTGGCAGGGGAGGAGATGTTCGAGGACATGCTGACCGAGACCCCGGCCCAGGAGATCGGCGCCTTTGAGCACACGGCGACCGAGTTTCCGAGCGAGTACGCGCAGCCCGAGGCGTCACCGTACGGCGAGCTGCCGTACGAACAGGGCGCGCAGGAGGAGTCGGCCTTCGAGACGCCGTGGTCCGAGGACACGACGTTCGAGGACACGACGTTCGAGGACACGACGTTCGAAGACACGTCGTTCGAGTCGATCCACGCCGCGAACGAGTCCGCCTACGAGGACACGTCGCAGCAGGAGGCTGGCGAGAGCGCCGTCAGCGCGGAGTGGGCCACGGAGGACACCGGCTACGAGCAGACGGGCTACGAGCAGACCGGCTACGAGGACGTCGGGTACGAGGACCTGGCGCTGGAGAACGTCGCCACCGAGACCGACGAGTCCTCCGTCGCGTACGCCACGGAGTCACCGAGCGAGCTCAACCCGGAGCTGCTCGAGTGGCCCGGCGAGATCTACGCCGAGGACTGGGCCGCGAGCGGCGAGGCGTCGGCCTCGGTCGAGTCGCGGTTCGGCATCGCGGAGCAGGTGCACGAGGAAGGCCCCGGCGCGCAGGTTCCGGCCGGCGAGCGGACCGTGTCGAACCACCCGCTCCTGCGGGCGCACCGCGGCACCCAGCCCGACCTGGTGGTGCGGTGGAACGCCATGCCGCGGTCCACGACGACCGTCGACGTCGTCGTGCACCTGCACGGCTACAGCGGCTCCGGAGCCCGGATGAAGATCCAGGACAAGGCGGCGGCGAGCGGTGTCGTCCTGGGAGGCGGACGCGCGCGCCCGACGCTGGGGCTCGTCCCCCGGGGGAACTTCTTCGGCGGTCAGAGCGGTGCCGGCTACAACTTCCCGGAGCTCGTGACACCGGGGGCGATCAGCCGGCTCGTGGCCAGCGGTCTCGACCTGCTCCGGGCGCAGACCGGCGTGCAGGCCACGCTCGGCCGCCTCATCCTGACCGCACACTCCGGCGGCGGCGCGCCGCTCAACGCGATCCTGCGGCACACCGACGCCGACGAGGTCCACCTGTTCGACGGCAGCTACGGCGACATGACGAACGTGGTCGCCTGGGCCAAGCGGCGCATCGCGCGTGGCGCGTCGGGCTCAGCCCTCCGCGTGCTGTTCCGTCCGGGTACGGGGACGGCCAAGCACGCCCTGGCCATCGCAGCCGGCATCTGCCCGACGATCAGCTCCTCGCCCGACGCCGCCGCGGTGCACCGGCGGTTCCGCGTCGAGTCGACCTCGGTCGAGCACAACCTGATCCCCAAGACCTTCGGGCCCCTTCTGCTCGCCGACCCGGGTGCCGACCTCCCGGGCGCGGCACGCCGGGGCTGCGTCCACGGCGGCCCGGCCCCCTCGCGTCCGCCGACGACCCCGTCGGGGCCGGCGACCAACCCGCCGGCGACCCGGACTCCGGACCGCGTCGCCGGCATCGTCAAGGTGACCCCGTACGCGAAGGACGGCACGCACGCCCTGCCCGGTGCCGTTGCGCTCGCGGGCCAGTGGCGCCGTCTCACCGGTCGCAGAGCGGGCACCTTCGTCCCACGGAACACCTCGTTCGGGGCGCGGTCGATCCATAGCGAGGGTCGAGCGATCGACTGCCACGGGTTCGTGTCCAAGCCGGCGGAGGCAGCGCAGGCGGAGGCCTATATCCGGTGGCTCATGGCCAATGCCGTCGAGCTCCAGGTGGCCACCATCATCTGGAACAGGCAGATCTGGTCGTGGTCACGACGGGCGCAGGGCTGGCGGAGCTACATGACCAAGCCCAACCACAACCCGCACATCGACCACTTCCACGTCGATCTCAGCTGGGAGGGTGCCCTGCATCCGAGCCCGCTGTTCGCCGGTGGCGTCCCGGGTCTCGGCGGCGGTGCCGCACCGCCCGTGACCCCGGCGGCCCCGACCCGCCCGACACCTCGCGGGCCGGCACCGTCGTCCGGACCAGCACAAGGACCACCGCCACAGTCGGGGAAGAAGCGGTCGCCCGCGGAGTTCGTCAGGTTGTTCGGCCCCTACGCGAGAGCGAGCCAGGCCAGGACCGGCGTGCCCGGCCTGGTGACGCTCGCGCAGGCCGCGGTCGAGTCGGGCTGGGGTGCGCGCGCGGCCGGCAACAACTTCTTCGGCATCAAGGCCCGGGCGAGCGACGCGCCCGGAACCCGCCAGCTGTGGCGGACGCGCGAGGTGCTCAGCCGACCGGACGTCCGGGGCTTCCCCGAGGTCGTGTCGGTCACGCCCAGGCCGGACGGTAGGTACGACTACGTCGTCCGCGACTGGTTCCGGGTGTTTCCCTCGCCCGAGCTCGCGTTTGTGGGCCACGGGGAGTTCCTCCGCCGGAACAAGCGGTACGCGCCGGCCTTCGGCTTTGCAACTGACCCGTACCGGTTCGCCGCCGAGGTCGCGAAGGCCGGGTTCGCGACGGATCCCAGCTACGGCAAGACGGTGCAGTCCGTCATGCGCCTGCTCGAGCGCAGCGGGTGGAAGTAGGTCGGGGAGCCGTGGCCAAGGGCCTGATCCAGGCCGCGTGCAACGGGTTCGGCGAGCACGCGGGCAGCGCGTACTTCTTCCACGGCGAGCACTACGTGCGCTACGACTGGAAGAAGGACCACGCCTCCGACGGGTACCCGCAGAACCTCGCTCTGTGGCGGCTCCCGGAGCCGTTCCGCTCGGGGGTCGATGCCGTGATCGACGGGCAGGAGTCGTTCGTCGGCAACACCTACTTCTTCAAGGACGGCTCGTACGTCCGCTACAGCTGGGCGCGCGACGCCGTGGACCGTGGACCGTCGTCCGTGGCGAGCTGGGGGCTGACGGGCGACCTGGAGAGGTTCGACACCGTGCTCAACGGGAGAGGCAGGTTCGCCCGCTACGCGTACTTCTTCCGGGGTCCGAGCTACGTCGCGTTCGACTGGGTGCTCGACCGGCTCGACCCGACCCTGCGACCGCTCGCGGCGTGGAAGCTCCCCGGCGAGTTCGCCGGTGGTGTCGACGCCGCGGTCAGCGGTGTCGGGCCCTACGACACCTCCTCCTACTTCTTCAAGGCTCACCGCTACGTCCGCTACGCGTGGGACACCGACGCGACGGACCAGCCGCGCGACGTCGCCGGGACGTGGTGGGGCGTGCCCGAGCTGCTCATGGTCGGGGACGCGCGGGCCCAGGCGCTGCGCTGGGTGGCGGCGGCGAGAGCGGCCCTCGGCGCGTACGTCTCGGGAGGCGGCAGCGCACCCGGGGTCACGGGGGCGGCGCTCGCCACCCACTTCAGGCTGACCGCCGACCGCGTGGCGGAGTCACGCCTCTTCTACGCCCGCACCGTGCTCGACATCTACGACCGCGTCGCGGCGGCCTTGACCGCGACGCCGTCCCCGTTCCGGGCACGCACGGACGGGGAGGCACGACAGGACAAGGGCACGGCGGCCGACGGGACCCCGTACCCGATGTACACCGTCTTCGGCCAGCACATCAGTGCGACGCGGGTCTTCACCACCTTCGGCCCGCTGTGCCGGGCGGCGATGGTGCTGCACGAGCCGGTGCACTACGTGGACCAGAAGGCCGACTCGAGCAACGACATCTACGAGCACAAGCCCGGGTACAGCACCATGACGATCGACCAGGCGGTCCACAACCCGTCGAGCTACGCGTGCTTCGCGCAGCACGTCTTCTACGGCTCGGACGAGCGCTACGGAGCGGCCCGGCGGAACGAGTGACCCCGCCCGAGACAGCGGTGGGACGAAGCCACCCCGCCCCGGGTGCACGGCCGCCCCGTGGAGAGGGCGGCCGCGGCGGAGGTCCCGGGACGGGGCGGGGATCGGGCGGTCAGCGGACGGTGAGCTCCACGGGCACGGGTACGGGCGCGAACCCGGCGGCCGCGACGGCCTTGGGGTCGTGCCGCAGGCACGCGACCGACCGGCGGGGGTCGTCGCCCTCGACCAAGGGCTCGACGAGCTCCGGCGTGATGGCCGCGCACGCGTCGAACACGTGCGCGCACCGGTCCCGGTACGGGCAGCCCGAGGGCAGGTTCGACATGTCCGGGGGCGAGCCCGGGATGCCCGTGAGCTCACGCCGCGGGCCGCGCAGGGGCGGGAACGAGTGCAGGAGCGCGTCGGAGTACGGGTGCCGCGGGCGTCGGTACATGTCCTGCGCCGAGGCGTCCTCGACGATCTCGCCGGCGTACATGATCGCGATGCGGTCCGCGATCTCGATGAGCAGCGAGACGTCGTGCGTGATGAAGATGACCGAGAACCCGAGCCGGTCGCGCAGCTCCGCGATCTGCTCGACGATCTGCCGCTGCATGACCACGTCGAGGGCCGTCGTCGGCTCGTCCATGATCAGCACCTGCGGGTCGAGCGCCAGGGCCATCGCGATCATCACGCGCTGGCGCATGCCGCCGGACAGCTGGTGCGGGTAGTCCCGCAGCCGGTCGGCGGAGATGCCGACGAGCTCGAGCATCCCGCCGGCCCGCTCCAGGGCCTCCTTCTTGCTCACGCCCGGGAGGTGCGCGGTGATGGCGTCGGCGATCTGCCGTCCGATCCGGAACACCGGGTTGAGCGAGTTCATCGCGCCCTGGAACACGATCGCGAGGTCCTGCCAGCGCGTGGCGCGGAGCTCGTTGTCGTTGAGCGTGAGGATGTCGGTCTTCTGGCCGGACCGGTCGGTGAAGATGACCTCCCCGCCCGTGATGAGCCCCGGCGGCGGCAGCAGCCGGGTCGCCGCATAGGCGAGCGTCGACTTGCCGCAGCCCGACTCGCCCGCCAGGCCGAGCACCTCGCCGCGGTTCAGCGTGAGCGAGACCTGGCGCAGCACGTGCGTGGGGTCCTCGTCGTATCCGTAGTCGACCGAGAGGTTCTTGATCTCGAGCACGGGATCGGTGGCGGCGGCGTTCGCCCGGAACGCGCGCTGGGTGGGAGCGGCGCTGATGCTCATGCCCGGTCCTCCTTGGCCTCGTAGACGACCGGCGTGAAGCCGATGCGGGGACGGATCTTGCGCTGGCGCATGGTCCGGGCGTTGAGGCCCACGGACCGCAGGCGCGGGTTGACGAACTCGTCGATGCCGAAGTTCACCAGCGCGAGCGCCGTGCCGAGCAGGGCGATGAGCAGGCCGGCGGGGACGAACCACCACCACGCGCCGCGCTGGAGGGCCAGCTGGGCCTGGGCCCAGTACAGGACCGTGCCCCAGTTCCACTCGTTGGTGGGTGTGATGCCGACGAACGACAGCGTGATCTGCGACAGGACCGCGAACCCGACCGTGCCGACGAAGCCCGCCGCGATGATCGCGGTGAGGTTGGGCAGGATCTCCGCGGTGATGATCCGCCACGTGCTCTCGCCGTTGGCCCGCGCGGCCTCGACGAAGTCCCGTTTCCGCAGGGAGAGGGTCTGCGCCCGCAGCACGCGCGCACCCCACGCCCAGCCTGTCGCGGCGATCACCAGCGCGACGGTCAGACCGCCGGCCGAGGGCAGCTGCCCCGCGATGATGATGATGAGCGGCAGCTGCGGGATCACGAGAAAGACGTTGGACAGCGCGGACAGGCCCTCGTCGCCGAAGCCCCCGATGTAGCCCGCGGTCACGCCGACGATCACGCCGATGACGGTCGCCACGGTGCCGGCCACGAAGCCGACCACCAGCACGCTGCGGGTCCCCAGGATCAGCTGGCTCATGATGTCCTGCCCCTGGTGCGTGGTGCCCATGAGGTGCTCCCACGACGGGGGCTGCAGGATCGCCTTGCTGCGCTGGTTCGGGTCGTACGGCGCGATCCACGGCCCGATCAGGGCGATGAGGAAGAAGAACCCGAGGATCACCAGGCCGGTGAGCGCCTTGGTGTTGCGCATGAACAGGAACCGGCGCTTGCCGGACCGCGGGGGCGTGGCGTCCGGCGCGATCTCGAGGTCCTCGTAGATCGAGGTTTCGACAGTCATGTGTCAGCCCTCCTGTCGCGTGCGGGGGTCGAGCACGCCGTAGGCGAAGTCGGCCAGGATGTTGGCGAGCAGCACCGCGAAGGTGATCACCAGGAAGCAGCCCTGCATGAGGGGGTAGTCCTTCGCGTTGACCGCGCTGAACAGGTAGTAGCCGATGCCCTGGTACGAGAACACGATCTCCATGACCAGGGTGCCGCCGACGATGAAGCCGAGCGACAGCGCGAAGCTGGACACCTGCGGCAGGATCGCGTTGCGGGCGGCGTACCCCATCTGCACGGACCGCTCCTTGAGGCCCTTGGCCTGCGCGACGGTCACGTAGTCCTCCGAGGACACGGTCACCATCATGTTGCGCATGCCGAGCATCCAGCCCGCGATGGACGACACCACGATCGTCATCGCCGGCAGGAACCCGTAGTAGATGACGGACCCGATGAACTCCCACGACAGGTTGGGCACCATGCTGCGGTCGTAGCTGCCGCTGGCCGGGAACCAGCCGAGCGTCACCGAGAACAGCGAGATGGCGATCAGGGCGAGCCAGAAGTACGGCACCGACGAGAAGAACGTCGACAGGGGCAGCAGGCCATCGGCCCAGGTGCCGCGCCGCCAGCCGATCCCCATGCCCACGAGGGTGCCGATGGTGAAGCTGATGAGCGTGGCGATGCCGACGAGCCCGATGGTCCACGGCAGCGCCTGCTTGATGACGTCGATCACCGGCGTCATGTACGTGAACGAGATGCCGAGGTTGCCGTGCAGCAGCAGCCGCCAGTACTCGACGTACTGGTCCCACAGCGACATGTTCGCGTCCAGCCCGAACAGCGTGCGCAGCGCCTCGGCGGCGTCGGGGCTGATCCGGCCCTGGTTCTTGGCGATCAGGGCGCTCACGGGGTCGCCCGGCATGATCCGCGGGATGAAGAAGTTGATCGTGATCGCCGCCCAGGCGGTGATCAGGTAGAACACGACGCGTCGCGCGACGAATCTCATCGGTCGGCCTCCTTCGACGCCTCGACGACAGCGAGCAGCGCTTCTTCCACCCGAGGACGCTCGCCGTACGCGTCCAGCACCGAGCCCAGCGACGGACGGTCCGGGCGGTCGGCGTACCCCCAGCAGGCGGCCTCGCGGCCCTCGCCGACGGCCATGAGCGGCGGCACCTCGGTGCGGCACACGTCGTTGGCGAACGGGCAGCGCGGGTTGAACCGGCACCCGCTGGGCGGCGCGACCAGGCTCGGCGCCTCGCCGCGGGCGCCGCGGGCGCGGGCCTCGAGGTCGTCGGGATYGGGCGCGGAGCGCACCAGCAGCTGGGTGTACGGGTGCTTCGGGTCCTGCGTGACGGACTCGGAGTCCCCCGTCTCCACCACGCGGCCGGCGTACATGACCATCGTCGTGTCGGCGAAGTAGCGGGCCGACGCGATGTCGTGCGTGATGTAGAGGATCGCGAGCTGCAGGCGGTCGCGCAGGTCGCGCAGCAGGTTGAGGATCCCGAGCCGGATCGACACGTCGAGCATGGAGATCGGCTCGTCGGCCAGCAGCACCTCGGGGTCCGCCGCGAGCGCGCGGGCGATGGCGACGCGCTGGCGCTGGCCGCCGGAGAGCTCGTGCGGGAACTTGTCGATGTACCGGGCGGCCGGGCGAAGCTGGACGCGGTCCAGCAGCTCCTCGAGCGCCGCCTCGAGCTCGACCCCGCGCAGCCGGCCGCGGTGGATCTTCAGGCTGCGGGTGAGCGTGTAGCGCACGGTGTGGACGGGGTTCAGCGACCCGAAGGGGTCCTGGAAGATCATCTGGACCCGGCGCACGTAGGCGCCGAACGCCCGACGGTTCTTCGCCGTCGCGTCCTGCCCGTGCAGCAGGATCTGCCCGCCCGTGACGGGCATCAGCTGCGCGAGCAGCCGGGCGATCGTCGACTTGCCGGAGCCCGACTCCCCCACCAGTGCGACGACCTTGCCGCGGTAGAGCGAGAGGTTCACGTCGTCGACCGCGTGCACGACCTTGTGCGAGCGGAAGCCGCGGACGGGGAAGTGCTTGCGCAGGTCGATCGCCTGCAGCACGGGGGCGTCCTCGTCGGGCGGCACTGCCTGGGGGGAGCTCATCGGATCACCTTGTCGAGAGTGTGCGGACCGGGCACGGGGTGCGGCGGGCGAGTGGGTACTCGCCCGCCGCTCCCCGTGTCACCTCGTCAGAGCTCAGTTGGACGGCTTGAGCTTCGACAGGATCAGTGCGGCCTGCGGACCCGTCGGCTGCGGGTTCGCGTACGGGTCCTCATCGGTGGGGAAGCCCGTGTAGTTGGCCGTCGAGTACTGCGCGACGGCCGGGCGGGACCAGATGACCAGGCCCGGGACGTCCTCGACGAAGTGCTTCTGGACGACGTCCAGGGCAGCGGCGCGGTCCTCGTCCGTGGTGCCGGCCTTGTAGTCGGCCAGTGCGGTCGTGACCTCGTCGTTCTGGTAGCGACCGAAGTTCCAGGTCGCCGACTCACCGTGCGGCACGTAGGACGCGCCGTCCATGATGTTGGAGTACATGTTCCACGGCGTCGAGCCACCGTCGGTCCAGTGCAGCGAGGCCTGGAAGTTGCCGAAGGGGATGATGTCGTTGAACCACGTGTCCTGCACGACGCCCTCGACCGTGGCCTCGGCGCCGAGCTTCTTGGCACCCTCGCCGATGATCCCGAGCGCGTCCAGGTAGTCGGTCCAGCCGGTCGGGTTCTGGAGCGTGAAGGAGACCTTCTCGCCGTCCGGGTCCACCAGCGCGTCGCCGTCCCACGTGTAGCCGGCGTCGGTGAGGACCTGCTTGGCCCCGTCGACGTCGACCGACAGCTCCTTGCCCTTGTAGGCGTCCGAGATGAACGCGTCACCCGAGGGCTGCGGCAGGCCGGTCACGCTCTTGATCTGCGGCCACACGCCGTAGCCGGCGGTCTCCGAGATGTCCGAGCGGTCCACGACCATGTTGAGCGCCGTGCGGAACGCCACGTCGTTGAACGGCTTCGTCTCGTTGTTCAGGAAGAGCACGTCGACGCCGAAGCCGCCGCCCGCCACCTGGTGGAAGTGGTCGGGGTCCTTGGCGATGAACGTGTTCTCGTAGTCCGGGATGAACGTCCAGCCCCACTGCGCCTCACCGGTGGTGAGGGCCGTGGTCAGGCCCGCGTTGTCGTTGAACGTGTCGTACCGGAGCGTGCCGACCAGCGGCTTGGTGCCCCAGTAGTCCGTGTTCGGCTCCAGCGTCACCGACTGCGGCGTGAACGACTTGAGCTTGAACGGGCCCGTGCCGACCATCTCGTCGTCGGTCCACTTGACGGGGTCCTGGCCGTCCCACAGGTGCTTCGGGACGATGAGGAGCTTGAGCAGCTTGTCGCGGTTGACGTACTGACCCGAGACGAAGTTCACCGTGACCTTGTTGCCGTCGACCGTGATGTCGCCGTACTGGTCGGGGAAGTCGGTGTTCAGCTCCTTGTTGTCCTTGCGGAGCTGGATCGAGTACGCGATGTCGTCGGCGGTGAAGTCCGTCCCGTCCGACCACTTCACGCCGTCGCGAGCGGTGATGACGGCCTGCGTCGAGTCGGCGTTCCACTCGACGGACTCGGCGAGCCACGGCGTCGGGGGGTCCGTCGGCTTGAGCTCGTTGACCTGCATGAGCGACTCGTAGACCGCGAACGCGTACCCGAGCGAGAGCGACGCGGAGCCGGTCGCGAGCGGGTTCTGGTTGGGCTGCTGCGGGCCGTTCGGCATGCCGATCGTCAGGATCTTGTCCGAGGCGCCACCGGTACCGCCGGACGAGTCGTCGCTGCTGCCTCCGCTGCCGGAGCAGGCGGTAGCGAGCAACGCGAGGGTGGCTGCCGTAGCGACCACCGTCGAGAGCTTGCGGATTCTCACGAGTGCCTCCTTGCACTGATGTCGGAACTGCGGGTCGTTCACTTCTGGTCCCGGCCCGACGGGACTGCGGATCTCGTCGGACCGGGGCTGCTGTGCCTGGTCGGGCTGCAGGGCTGTGCGACTACGCCGGCGTGCTCCTGGGGAGAGTCACGTCGACCGTGAGGCGCAGGTCGGTCGAGGACCGGCCCACGCGGATCGGGTAGGTACCGGTCGGGGTCACCCAGCCGGGCTGTGCCGAGTCCCAGGTGCGGAACGCTCGCGCGTCGACCCTCACCCGGACGTTCGCGTGCGCGCCGGCGGCGGCGTGCACGACGCTGAACCCACCGAGCCAACGGGTGGGACGCTCCTGGTCGCCGGCCGGTGGCTCGACGTAGACCTGGACCACCTCGCGCCCGTCGCGGGCGCCGGTGTTGCGGACGGTGACGTCCAGGACGACGGACCCGTCCGCCTCGGCGGCACTCGTCACGGCCTCGTACTCCCACGTCGTCCAGCCGAGGCCGTGACCGAAGGGTGCAGCGGGGGTGCGGCCGAGCTTGAGCCACGAGCGGTACCCGACGTGGATGCCCTCGTGGTAGTCGACGACCCCGTCGACCGGGACCGCGTGGGGCACCGGCACGTCGGACTCGTGCGCGGGGAGCGTCCAGGGCAGCCGGCCGGTGGGCTCGGTGACGCCGGTGAGCACGTCCGCGAGCGCCTCGGGCCACTCCTGGCCGCCCAGCCACGCCCACACCACGCACGGCACCTCGTCCAGCCAGGGCAGCAGCACGGGGGCGCCGGCGTTGACGACGACGATGGTGCGGGGGTTCGCGGCGAGCGCCGCCTTGACCAGCTGGTCCTGCGTGCCGGGCAGCGCCAGGCTCGTGCGGTCGTAGCCCTCGGACTCGATCTCCTCGTTGGTGCCGACGACGACGACCGCGAGGTCGGCGGCCGCGGCGGCCTCGACGGCGACCGCGAGCAGCTCGTCGGGCGACGTCCCCGGAACCCGGTGCACCAGCTCGGCGCGGACGAAGCTCGGGTACCCGACCGGGTGGACGGCCTGCACCACGGCGTCGATCTCGACCGTCGTCGGCTCCGTCACGTCGATGACCAGGGTGGCGGGCGGCGGCTGGTTCACACTGGAGTCGAGGATGACCTCGGCCCCGACGACGCGGTCGCCGGTCGACAGCAGCTGCCCGCCGACGCGGATCGAGTGCTTGCCCACCGTGCCGACGCCGACCTCGTGCCGCCCCGGCTCGTCGAGCCGGACCGTGGTGCGGATGCGCAGCGCGGCGGCGGGGCCGGGGACCTCGCGCAGCCAGCCGTTCCACTCGGTCACGTCGGCGGCGGTCAGCACGGCGCCGGCCGCGTCGATCAGCTCGCCGAGCGCGCCGACGCGCCCCTCCGGCGTCGTGCAGCGGCCGGCCAGGTCGAGCGACGGGGGCAGCAGCCGGGACACCGCGCCGGGGTGCGTCTCGATCGCCACCTCGCCGAACGCCTCGCGCAGCGCGGCCTCGGGCGTCGACAGGTGGTCCGGACGGACGAACGCCGAGCCGCCGCCCTGCACGAACGGGTGAACGGCGTTGGGCCCGAGCAGGGCGATCCGGGTGACGTCGTCGGGTGAGACCGGCAGCGCGTGCTCGTCGTCGCGGAGCACCACCATCGACCGGGATACCAGCTCGCGCAGCACCCCGCGCACGTCCACGTCGGCCACCCGGTCGCGGTCCGCCCCGGACGGCGCGACGCCCTCGAGGGCGCCCACCCGCTGGGCCAGGCGCAGCAGGCGGAGCACCTTGGCGTCGAGCAGCGACTCGCTGACGTCGCCGGCGCGGACCGCGTCGAGCATGCCGTCGCCCCAGGGGCCGTCCGGTCCGGGCATCTGCAGGTCGAGGCCGCCCTCGGCGGCGCCGACGACCGACTTGGTGGCCACCCAGTCGCTGAGGACGACGCCGTCGAAGCCCCACTCGTCCTTGAGGATCCCGGTGAGCAGCGGGCGGTGCTCGGCGACGGTGGCCGCCGTGGTGCCGTCGTCGACGCCCGAGTACGCGCTCATGACGGACCACGCCTGGGCCTCGTGCACGAGCTGCTCGAACGGGGCGAGGTAGACCTCGCGCAGGGTCTTCTCGTCGACGCGCGCCAGGTAGGTGGTGCGCTGCGTCTCGGAGTCGTTGGCGACGAAGTGCTTGACGCACATGCCGACGCCGCGGTCCTGCGCCGAGCGGACCACGTGCACGGCCATCGCACCGGTGAGCAGCGGGTCCTCCGAGTAGCACTCGAAGTGCCGCCCGCCGACGGGCGTGCGCTGCAGGTTCACCTGCGGTGCGAGGACGACGTCGACACCGTGCCGGCGCGCCTCGGCGGCGAACACCTGGCCCAGCTGGTCGGCCAGGTCGACGTCCCAGGTTGCGGCGAGCGCGCTCGGCGCGGGGAAGGAGGCCGACGTCTCGTCGGCGGACTCGGACACGCCGCGCACCCCGGCGGGGCCGTCGGAGACGTGCATCGCCCGCAGGCCGATGTGCGGGATCGCGGTGGTGGACCACAGGCCGGCACCGACGACGAGGCAGACCTTCTCCTCCAGGGAGAGGGCAGCCAGCAGCTCGTCGAGGGATGAGATGGGCCGTTCAGCCGTGGGCGGCTGGGTGGCCGTGTCGAGTGACACAGCACGTGCTCCGATCGGACGTCGTTGTCTTCTGCGGAGAATGAAAGCACAACTTACTGACCTGTCAGTAAGTGCGATGATCACAGTATGGTTTCAGTCATGGACGACGCCGTTCCCCCCGCCGCAGCGCCGCAGCGCCGCGCGCGGCAGCCCCGCCAGGCCACCGCCGAGCGCCGCGCGGAGATCCTGCGGGCTGCCGCCAACACCTTCGGGTCCAAGGGGTACAAGAACGGGTCGCTGACCGAGGTCGCCGAGCAGGTCGGCATCACGCACGCCGGCGTGCTGCACCACTTCGGCTCCAAGGAGCAGCTGCTGGTCGAGGTGCTGGAGTTCCGCGACAAGGAGGACGTCCGGGACCTCGAGGGCCAGCACATCCCGAACGGCATGGAGCTGTTCCGGCACCTCATCCGCACCGCGCGGATGAACGTCGACCGCCCGGGCATCGTGCAGGGCTACTCGGTGCTCACGGGCGAGTCCGTCACCGAGAACCACCCCGCCCGCGGCTGGGTCACGGACCGCTTCACCGTCCTGCGCGGGGAGATCCAGGCCGCGCTCGTCGAGGTCAGCGGCGGAACGGTGCCCGACGACGTCGCCGCCTGCGCAGCCAGCTCCATCATCGGCGTCATGGACGGCCTGCAGGTCCAGTGGCTCCTCGACGACGGCGTCGACCTGCCCGCCGCCACGCAGTTCGCCATCGAGGCCATCCTCGCGGCCGCCCTGCTGGGAGCCGAGCGCCCGCACCCGCTCGACTGACCGGCCCCTCAGACATTTCACAGGTTCGGTCCAGGCGCACGTCAGGAAGCAGTCCGAGTCTTGGGGACATGACGACGACCGCCCTCCGCCGACCGGACGCCCTGACCCGTGCCGACGGCTCCCCCGTCCGTGCGCTCGTGGTCGACGACGAGCCCACGCTGGCCGAGCTGCTCTCGACCGCCCTGCGCTACGAGGGGTGGCAGGTGGACCACGCGCTCAGCGGCCACGCCGCCGTCCGCGCCGCCAAGGCACTCGACCCCGACGTCATCGTCCTCGACGTCATGCTCCCCGACCTGTCCGGCATCGACGTGCTCCGCCGCGTGCGCGCCACCCACCCGAACGTCCCCGTCCTGTTCCTCACCGCCAAGGACGCGGTCGAGGACCGGATCGCCGGGCTCACCGCCGGCGGCGACGACTACGTGACCAAGCCGTTCAGCCTCGAGGAGGTCGTCGCGCGCCTGCGTGCCCTCCTGCGCCGCACGGGTGCGATGTCGACGCGCGACGAGGCCGTGCTCGTCGTCGGCGACCTGACCATGGACGAGGACAGCCACGAGGTCACCCGCGGCGGCGAGGACATCCGCCTCACCGCCACCGAGTTCGAGCTGCTCCGCTACTTCATGCGCAACCCCAAGCGCGTGCTGTCCAAGGCGCAGATCCTCGACCGCGTGTGGCAGTACGACTTCGGCGGCCAGGCCAACATCGTCGAGCTCTACGTGTCCTACCTGCGGCGCAAGATCGACAAGGGGCGCACGCCGATGCTGCACACGCTGCGTGGGGTCGGCTACGTGTTGAAGCCCTCGATCTGAGGTTGGCCGTCGGTATGGGCACACGTCCCCGATGGACGCTGCGCCGACGCCTCGTCGTGGTCGTCGTCGCGCTGGTCGCCGTCGTCGCCGCGGCCATGGGGACCGTGTCCACGCTCGCGCTGCACAGCTCCCTGATCACGCAGCTGGACGAGAAGCTCACCGCGGCCCACCACCGCGCGGCCGACGGACCCGTCCGGGCGGGCGGCCTCTCGGGCTCCCCCGGGCAGATCTTCGAGCCGCCGGCCGCGGGTTCGGGCAACTTCCGTCCGGGGCAGGACGCCGGCACCGTCAACGTCGAGCAGCCCGCGGGCGTCGATCCCGCCGACCTCACCGCGTTCCAGGCCGGCTACGTCGGCGACGACGGCACGCCCACCGCGCTCACCACCGAGCAGGCCACGCAGATGCTCGCCGTCCCCGCCGACGGCGACGCGCACTCGATCACCGTGGCCGGCCTGGGCGCCTACCGGGCCGTCGCGAGCGTGGACGACGATGGCACCACCCACGTCACCGCGCTGCCCACCGCGGCCCTGACCAGCACGGTCACCACCTTCGTGGTCGTCGAGCTCGTCGTCGCCGCGCTCGCCCTGCTCGCCGCCGCGGCCGCCGGCGTCGTGCTCGTGCGCCGCGAGCTGCGGCCGCTGGACCGGGTCGTCGACACCGCGAACCGCGTGGCCACGCTGCCCCTCGACCGCGGCGAGGTCGTGCTCGCCGACCGCATGCCCGCCGAGGACACCGACCCCGCGACCGAGGTCGGTCAGGTGGGTGCCGCCCTCAACCAGTTGCTCGGGCACGTGGAGCAGGCGCTTGCCTCCCGGCACGAGTCCGAGTCGCAGGTGCGTCAGTTCGTCGCCGACGCCAGCCACGAGCTGCGCACGCCGCTCGCGTCGATCCGCGGGTACGCCGAGCTGGTCCGCCGCTCTCCCGAGGAGATGCCCGTCGGCGCCCTGCAGGCCATGTCGCGCGTCGAGTCCGAGTCCCTGCGCATGACCGCCTTGCTCGAGGACATGCTGCTGCTCGCCCGCCTCGACGCCGGGCGCCCGCTGGAGTCGGAACCCGTCGACCTGACCGTGCTGGCCATCGACGCCGTCACCGACGCCCACGCCGCCGGACCCGACCACGACTGGCGGCTGGACCTGCCCGATCCCGACGACGACGCCGCCGACGACGTCCTCGTGGTCGGCGACGACCACCGCCTGCGCCAGGTGCTGGCGAACCTGCTGTCCAACGCCCGGCTGCACACCCCCGCCGGCACCGCCGTGACCGTCCGCGTCCGCAAGACCGGCGCCGCGGTCGTCGTGCAGGTGGCCGACGACGGGCCCGGCATCCCGCCCGCCCTGCGCGAGAGCCTGTTCCAGCGGTTCACCCGCGGCGACGCCTCCCGCAACAGCGCCGCCGGCTCCACCGGACTGGGCCTCGCGATCGTGCACGCCGTCGTCACCGCCCACGGCGGCACCATCACGGTCGACGGCGGCACCGCGGGCACGACCTTCACGGTCACCCTCCCGGCCGCGACGACCCCGGCCCCCACCGCTCCGGCCCCCCGCACCCCCGCCCGCCTCTGACCGCTCCCCCGTGGGCGCAACGTCCGCACATCCGGTCGCCCCGACGCGCGAACGTGCGGACGTCCCGCACCACCCCTCGCAACGTCCGCGCATTCGGCCGTCCCAACGACCGGATGTGCGGACGTCCCGCACCACCCGCGCTAGCTTCCGAGCAAATGCAGCCTGGGTCCCTGTGGTCGGACGTACTGCACTCCTCCCTCTAACGTCCAAGCAGATGCAGCCCCCTGGGTCTCCGTTGCTCGGACGTCCCATACCCATCCCTCGACATCCGAGCGGGGGCCTGGGCGGCCCGGCTCGGAAGTCCGTGCAGCTCCGGTGGACTGGGCGCCCTCAGCAGGGGAGCCTGGAGCCCGAGTGCCGACGGATTCTTCGAGGAGTGGTGATGGCTGATCTCAGCAAGGCGTTCAGCGGGTTCTCGACCGACGACATCCCGGCCGCGCAGGCGTTCTACGCCGACGTGCTCGGGCTCGACGTCACCGAGGAGAACGGGATGCTCTTCCTGCACTTCGAGAGCGGGCACGAGGTGCTCGTCTACCCGAAGGGTCGGGCGCACACGCCCGCGACCTATACGGTGCTCAACTTCCCCGTCGAGGACGTGCCCGGCACGGTCGCCGAGCTGCGGGAGCGCGGCGTGCAGTTCGAGAAGTACGAGGGCACGCCGGGCGAGACCGATGACGACTTCGTCTTCCGCAAGGGCGGCCCGCTGATCGCCTGGTTCACAGACCCGGCCGGCAACGTCCTGTCGATCATCGCGGCCAGCTGAGCTGCAGTCTCGCCGCGACCACCAAGCCCTGACCGTCGCGCGCCGAACCCGACCCGAGTGACGTCGACCAGCTCGCTCACGTCGTCACGTCGGGTTCGGCACCCGGGCAACCGGTTACAGCGGGAACGCGTTGTAGAAGTCGACGACGTCCTCGACCGGGACCGTGGCCTGGAAGACGGTCGTCCCGTTGGTCCACACCGCGACGCCGGTACCGTCGCCGGCGTCGGCGATCGAGTAGGTGCCCGCCTTGGCGCCGCCCGCCGTGACGTCGCCGCTGGTGGGCAGTGCCGGGGCGTCGCTCGACGCCGACGGCGACGGCGCGGCGGGAGCCGCCGGGAACGCCGCGACGAGCGACGCGGCGAACGCCGTCGCCTCCTCGGGCGTCTCCCACTGGCCCGACCGGACGGTGGCGGTCCCGCTGCCACCGTCGGCGTAGGTCTCCGTGTACGCCTCGATGGCGCCGGCGGCCTGCCACTCGGTGTCGGGCGCGGACGTGGCGAGCGCGTACTGGAGGACGCTCGTCGGCAGCGCGGACGCGAACGCGGTGGTCGCCGGGCGGGCGACCGGGGCGACGGTGGGCGTCGGGGACGGCAGCAGCACGGTCGACGCGGCCGCCGGGGGCGGGGTGTCCGTCGAGTCACCCTTCGAGCCGGTGACGATCGCGATGATGATCGCCGCGGCGAGCAGGACGACCACGCCGATGATCACCGGGACCAGCCAGCGCGGCCGGCCGGACGAGGGCACGGCGGGCGGCTCCTGCTCGCCGACCGGGGCGACGGATGCCGGCGAACCCGCGGTCGCGGGCGCGGGACCTGCAGAAGGCGACGGGGTGGGCGGCACCGGGGTCGTCGGCGGCTGCGTCTGCCAGCTCGTGATCGGCGGCGGCGTCGGCCGCTCGGGGCCGGGACGGCCGGTGTCGCTCATCGGGGCTCCCCCTTGCATCGCGTCGCCCGAACCCTCGTCGGACGCCCGCAGCCTACCGACGCAAACTCGTCCCCCGACGCCACGACGCCGGAATGCCGCGAGCCCGGCAGATCTACCCCGCCGGACCACCGGGAGCGCCTGGACCCTGACACGCGTCTCGCGGGAGCTGTTCCGCGTACCGGTTCGTGTGCACGAGCACCGACCGAACCCGCGCCAAGGGGGTCGGTCTGCACGATCGCACCGCGTGGGCCATCTCCTCCGATCGCGCCGCCGCGAGGGCGGTGACCGGCGCGGTCGAGGGGGTCGTGTCGGACCCAGCGGTTAGCGTGCAGCGCGTGACCTCGACCTCCACCAAGCGCCCCGACCGCAGCGCCCGCCCGGGCTTCCGCTGCACCGCGTGCGGCTGGACCGCGAGCAAGTGGGTCGGTCGCTGCGGCGAGTGCCAGGCGTGGGGCTCGGTGGTCGAGGACACCGGCCCCGGCGGCGGCGCACCACGCACGGTCGCCACCTCACCCACGCGCTCGCCGGCGCAGCCGATCGACCAGATCGACGTCGAGACGGCCCGGTCTCGGCCCACGGGTGTCGACGAGCTGGACCGCGTGCTCGGTGGCGGCATCGTGCCCGGCGCCGTGGTGCTGCTGGCCGGCGAGCCGGGCGTGGGCAAGTCCACCCTGCTGCTGGACGTCGCGGCGCGTGCGGCTCGGACCGGCCGCAGGGTGCTCTACGTGACGGGCGAGGAGTCGGCGGCGCAGGTGCGCCTGCGGGCCGGTCGGATCCACGCGCTCGACCCCCAGCTGTTGCTCGCGGCGGAGACCGACCTGGGCACGGTCCTCGGCCACATCGAGCACGTCGAGCCGGACCTCCTGGTGCTCGACTCGATCCAGACCATCGCCTCGGCGCAGGTCGAGGGCACGGCCGGCGGCGTGTCGCAGGTGCGCGAGGTGGCCACCGCGGTGATCCAGGCGGCCAAGGCTCGGGACATGCCGGTGGTGCTCATCGGGCACGTGACCAAGGACGGGTCGGTGGCCGGGCCCCGCACGCTCGAGCACCTGGTGGACGTCGTCTGCCAGTTCGAGGGCGAGCGGCACTCGCGCCTGCGCATGCTCCGGGCGACCAAGAACCGGTACGGCCCGACCGACGAGGTCGGCTGCTTCGATCTGTCGGAGTCCGGGATCGTCGGGCTTCCCGACCCCAGCGGCCTGTTCGTCTCGCAGGCGCTGCACGCGGTGCCGGGCACGTGCCTGACCGTGACGCTCGAGGGTCGCCGGCCCCTGGTCACCGAGGTGCAGTCGCTGGTCGCGCCGAGTGCGGTCCCCAACCCGCGTCGAACCACCAGCGGCGTCGACAGCAGCCGGCTCGCGATGGTCCTCGCCGTCCTGCAGCGTCGGCTCGGCGCGCGGCTGGCGGACCAGGACGTCTACGTCTCGACCATCGGCGGCGCTCGTGTCGCCGAGCCGGGCGCCGACCTGGCCCTCGCCCTGGCCGCCCTGAGCTCGCGGGAGAACGTGCCGTTGCCGCGCGGGCTCGTCGCCATCGGGGAGATCGGGCTGGCCGGTGAGATCCGGACCGTGTCCGGGGTCGGGCGGCGACTGGCCGAGGCCGCGCGGCTCGGGTTCACGCGCGCGATCGTGCCCGCCGGCGCGCTGGACGGCGCGACTCCCCCGGCGGGGATCACCGTGCTGATCGCCGCGGACCTCATCGAGGCCGTGACCGCCGCCGGGCTCGTGCCGGAGACCGCCTCGACCGGGCGGCGCTGACCGCGTTCGCTTCGTGGCGGGAGAGCCTCGTCGTCTCGATGCCACGACGAGGGCGCGCATCCAGTCTCGATGCCACGACGAGGGCGCGCATCCAGTCTCGATGCCGCGGCGAGGGCGCGCATACCCGTCTCGATGCCACGGCGAGGGCGGCACCGCCGTCGGGGACCCGCATCTCGACGAGTCCCGACGACCTCCGTATTCCTCTTGACCGGTACAGACGCACGGGTTACTTTATCGGTATAGAAGAACGACGAACCGACAGGAGAAGCCCTGATGTCGATGGACAGCTCGCAGCTCGGACTGCTGCTCGGTGTGAACGTCGCGCAGCACGAGGCCGACAGCGCACGACCCTGGGCGCCCGAGACGCCGGAGCCCGAACGGCGCCAGCGCACGCCCCGGACCCGCGCTCCGCGCACCCGCCGCACGCTGGCGGACGCACTGCACCACCTGGCCGACGCAGTCGCCCCCACCTCGACCACCGAGGCGGGTCACCCCGCCCGATGACGGCCGCCCCACCGGGACCCGTCCCGGCGACCTACCCTGTCCCGCATGGAGCGGAACAGGGTGGCGTCATGTCGCGGGTGACCCTGCAGACGATCGCCGACAAGGTCGGCGTCAGCCGCATGACCGTGTCCAACGCGTTCTCCCGCCCCGACCAGCTCTCCGCGGACATGCGGCGCACCATCCTCGCGGCCGCGGCGGACCTCGGGTACGTCGGCCCCGACCCCTCGGCGCGCGCCCTCGCCCGCGGCACGACCGGCGCGGTCGGCGTCCTGCTCACCGAGTCCGTCGGGGCGGCGTTCCGGGACCCGATCGCCGCGGCGTTCTTCGGGGCGGTCGCCGAGGAGCTCGCCCCCACGGGGCTGGCCGTCGTCCTGCTGCCGTCGACGGGCTCGGAGGGGACGATCCCGGCCCGCGACATCCCCATGGACGGCGCCCTCGTCTACGGGTGCGCCGCCGACTACCCCGCGGTCGACTGGCTGGTGAAGCGCAAGCTCCCGCTGGTTTTCGTCGACGGCGAGCCGACCGTGGGCGCCGCGAGCGTGCTCCTCGACGAGCAGCACGGCGCCCGCCTGGGCGCCCAGCACCTGCTCGACCTCGGCCACCGCCGGATCGGCATCCTCACCATGAACGTCGAGGTGCCGCCGGGGTTCGCGCCCGACCCGTCCGCGGCCGGGTCGGGGTTCGTCGCGCGCGAGCGCCAGATCGGCTGGATGGCACCTCTGGACGCGGCCGGCGTCACGCCGGTCGTCATGGAGGTCCACGACAACATGGAGCCGTACGTCTCCGAGGGCGCCCGCGCGCTGCTGTCCGGACCCGACCGCCCGACCGCGGTCCTGTGCTTCTCGGACCTCATGGCCGCCGCGGTCGTGCACGCCGCCGAGGAGCTCGGGCTGCGGGTGCCGCAGGACGTCTCCGTCGTGGGGTTCGACGACTCCCCGCTGGCCCGCCGCCTGCGCCCCGCGCTCACGACGATCCACCAGGACTTCGCCGCCAAGGGCAAGGCCGCCGCCGCGGCCCTCACCTCGTCGATCGCCCGGTTCCGCGCCGGCGCCGCGCCCGACCCGGAGCAGCACCGCATCCTGGTCGACCTGGTGGTCCGCGACAGCACGGCACCCCCGCGTTCGCCAAAGACTCTGTAGCGCGAGACGCGACACGGTCTTTGCGCAAGCACGAGTCGGGAACGCGAACAGCGACGTCCCGATCGAGCCGTGGGCTCGAGTGACGCAGTCCGCTCGCCGACGCAACGGAACGGGAGGCGTCGCCGTGGGTAGCGGCCGAGTCGATCTCGACGACGGCGGCGGACGGATGAACACCTGCGGGCGATCGGGTCCGTCATGCGGGTCGCAAGAGCCGTCGTCGGCTTGCGTCGTTACCATGCAACCGTGCCGCACGCTCCCGACGACCTCCTGAGGTCGACCCTCGCTGCCGTCGCCCCGGGCGGCGAGCTTCGCGACGGGCTCGAGCGGATCCTGCGCGGACGCACCGGCGCCCTGATCGTGCTCGGCTTCGACAGGACGGTCGAGAGCATCTGCTCGGGCGGCTTCGTCCTCGACGTCGAGTTCTCCGCCACCCGCCTGCGCGAGCTGGCCAAGATGGACGGCGCGGTCGTCGTCGACGCGGGCATCTCGCGGATCGTGCGCGCGGCCGTCCAGCTGCTGCCCGACGTGACGATCGAGACGTCCGAGTCCGGCACCCGGCACCGCACCGCCGAGCGCGTGGCCAAGCAGACGGGCCTGCCGGTCGTGTCGGTCTCCGCCTCCATGCGGATCATCGCCCTGTACGTCGGCGGCCAGCGGCACGTCATCGAGGACTCGACCACGATCCTGTCCCGCGCCAACCAGGCCCTGGCCACGCTCGAGCGGTACAAGTCGCGTCTCGACGAGGTCAGCGGCACTCTGTCGGCCCTCGAGATCGAGGACCTGGTGACCGTGCGCGACGTGTCCGCCGTGGTCCAGCGCCTCGAGATGGTCCGCCGCATCTCCGAGGAGATCGAGGGCTACGTCGTCGAGCTCGGCACCGACGGCCGCCTGCTCACCCTGCAGCTGGACGAGCTGGTCGGCGGCATCGGCTCCGACCGCGCGCTGATCATCCGCGACTACGTCGACACCAGCCGGCGCGACGTCGACTCCGTGCTGGACGCGCTGGCCGAGCTCGACTCGACCGAGCTCCTGGACAACGCGCGCATCGCCAGCGTCCTCGGCCTGCCCGGTGGCGGCGACGCCCTCGACGCGGCCGCCGGCCCGCGAGGCTACCGCCTGCTGTCCAAGGTTCCGCGCCTGCCCGGCGCCATCGTCGACCGGCTTGTCGCGCACTTCGGCGGCCTGCAGAAGCTGCTCGCGGCGGGCATCGACGACCTCATGGCCGTCGACGGCGTGGGCGAGCAGCGTGCCCGGGCCGTGCGCGAAGGGCTGTCCCGGCTGGCCGAGTCGAGCATCCTCGAGCGGTACGTCTAGCTCGCCGCTCCAGCCTCGGAAGCGAGGCGTCGCCGGGACCACGCCGCGTCGACCACGACAGCGAGCACGACCAGCGCGATCATGATCCAGAACGAGCGCCGCTGGGACACGTAGAGGTCGACGACGAACCAGACCAGCACCACCCCGGAGACCGCGACTGCCGTCGCCGTCAGTGCGGGCGAGGCGCCGAGCTCCCTGCGCAGCCTGAACGCCCCGATGGCCACGAGCACGAAGACCGCCAGCGACACCGCGCTGCCGACCGAGGCGAGCGCGCCCACGCTGAGACCCGTCACCATGAGGACCATCAGCGCGGCCGTGATCAGCAGACCGCCGTGCCGCCCCAGCCGGGTCCCGGCGCCGAAGGCCGGCGGGAAGGTCCCCGAGCTGGCCAGCGCCCTGGTCAGCCCGACCGAGCTGTACAGGATCGCGGTCACGGTCGACGCGGTCGCCAGCAGCGCGGCGCACGTCATCATCACGTAGCCGGCCTGTCCCAGCGTGGGTTCCGCCGCGACCGCCAGCGCGCGCGGCCCGGCGGCGACCACCTCGTCCACCGGGAGCGTCCCGAACACGCACACCGCCACCGCCACGTAGAGCACCGTGGTGAGGGCCAGCGCCGCGTACATCGCGATGGGCAGCTCCCGCCGTGGCTCGGCCAGGTCGTCGCCGACGAACGAGATGACCGCGAACCCGAGGTAGGCGAAGAACGTGAGGGCGATGCTGGCCAGGATGTCGTTCACGCCCGGGTACGTGCTGGGCGCCAGCAACCCGAAGTCGACCTGCGGGAGCGTGCCGACGACGAACACGGTGAACACGACCAGGAGCAGGCCGACGATCGCCGACTGCACCCGGTCGACCAGACGCGGACCGGCGACGGTGAGCCACGCCGCGAACACCACCAGCGCGACGGCGCAGAGCTTGGACAGCCAGCCGCCCGACGGCCCGTCGGCGAGCACCACCGCGGCGTAGTCGCCGAACGAGGCGGCGACCATCGCGCCCACGACGACGATGGCGGTGAGGTACCCGAGCCAGGCGGCGACCCCGACCACGCGGCGGCTGCGGTAGCCGTGCTGCAGGTAGACGATCAACCCGCCGGAGGACGGCCAGCGCATCGCGAACTTCACGAGGGTGTACCCCAGCGTGGCCGACATCGCCCCGGCCAGCAGGAACGACAGCCACACCGCGGAGCCGGCGACCTCGCCCGCCTGCCCGAGCAGCGCGAAGATCCCCGCGCCGACCATCGCACCCACACCCAGCACGGCCGCACCGCGCACGCTCAGCTGCGCCTTTGCCGCCGGAGCTGCCTCGGACATGGACTCTCCCTCGGTGCGACCGCCTGTGCCGTGGCCGGCACGCTCGACCCTAGCGGCGTGGACGGGTATCGCGGACGAGGCCGGGGCCGTCAGCCCAGCCCGAACACGGCCGGCGGGGCGCTCGCCCCGGCAAGGTTCAGCTGCGCCGAGTAGGTCCCCGCGCCCGGCGCGGGAAGGCCCGCCGGGCACCCCTCCGCCGAGCGGACCCGGTTCCAGGCGAACGGCGTCGTGTCGTTGCCCCCACCGGGCAGCAGGAGCGTGCGGGACTCCGTGCCTGCCACGATGCAGTCGCGGTTCGACCAGACCCGATCGTCGCCGGAGGTGATGACGATCTCGCGCTGCGCCTCGCCCGCGTCCACCAGGCACGGATCGGTCCCGGTGTTGGTGATCGCGACGGAGAACGTGGGGCTGACGCCCGCGGCGAACGTCGCGGCGTCCGCCGTCATCGCGAGCACCAGCGCGGTGGGTGCGCAGTCCGCGACGCCCGAGGTGGTGTCGCTCGGCGTCGTGCTCGGGGCCGGGTCTGCGGGCTGCTCGACCGGTGGGGACGACGTCGTGGTCTGCGCCGCGGGCGTCGGGTCCTCGCCGTCGCCCCGACCGACCACGAGCCACACGACGAGCAGGACGACCAGCAGCGGGATGCCGAGGACGACGAGCCGCCGCACCCAGTACACGCGGGCGGGGAGGCGTCGCGACTCGCTCATACGTCCTCCGGCCCGTCTCGACTACGTCCTGTGCGTGCCGCACCGTTCCCGCGGCGCGACCACCGTAGAGGGAGGTTCGCCGGCTCGCGCGGCCGACGCGCGGTGCGGCGCCCAGGGCGCGGGCGGTGGGGCAGGATGCTGCGGTGCCGCCGTCCCCCGCCCAGCTGCGCGAGCCGGTGCTCGCGTGGTTCGACGTGCACGCGCGCGACCTGCCGTGGCGTTCCGCCGACCGGACCCCGTGGGGCGTGCTCGTCAGCGAGGTCATGCTCCAGCAGACGCCGGTCGTGCGCGTGGACCCGGCGTGGCGCTCCTGGATGTCGCGCTGGCCCACTCCCGTTGACCTGGCCGCGGCGTCGACCGCCGACGTGCTGCGCGCGTGGGACCGGCTGGGTTACCCCCGCCGGGCGCTGCGCCTGCAGGAGTGCGCCCGCGCGATCGTGGAGCGGCACGGCGGGTCGGTCCCGGCCGACGAGGCAGCCTTGCTGAACCTCCCCGGCATCGGCTCGTACACGGCCGCCGCGGTGCTCGCATTCGCGTTCGGTCGGCGGTCGGTGGTGCTGGACACCAACGTGCGCCGGGTGCTGGCGCGCACGGTCGAAGGGGTCGCGCTGCCCGCGCCGAGCCAGACCGTCGACGAGGTCCGTCGGGCGACGACGTTCGTGCCGTCCGACGACGCGCAGGCCGCCCGTTGGGCCGCGGCGTCGATGGAGCTCGGGGCGCTCGTCTGCACCGCCCGCTCGCCCCGGTGCGAGGTGTGCCCGGTCCAGGACGTGTGCGCCTGGTACGCCGCCGGCCGCCCCGCCGACGAGCACGCCGGCCGCCGACGGACCCAGACCTTCGAGGGCACCGACCGGCAGGTGCGGGGGCGCGTGATGGCGCTGCTGCGCGAGGCGCTCGGCCCGGTGCCGGCGGCCGCGGTGGACGCGGTCTGGACCGACGCCCGCCAGCTCGCCCGCTGCGTCGACGGCCTGCTCGCCGACGGCCTGATCACGCGCGACCCGGCCCCGAGCGACGACGACCCGCCGACGTACCGGCTGCCGTCCTGACGGCGCGCCCGGCCCTACCGGACGCGGACGTCGGCGTCCCACTGCTCCTTCGTGATCTCGTACCGGAAGCCCCCACGCTCCGCGCCCTCGACCATCAGCATGTCCTCGGGCGTGTCCACCGTCGTCGCGACCGTCATGCCGACCTTCTCCATCACCTTCTGCGAGGGGAAGTTCAGCGCCATCGTCTCGCCCCAGACCACCCGCACATCGAGCTCCGTGAACGCCTTGACCAGCAACGCCCGGGAGACCTCGGTGGCATACCCCTTGCCCCAGGCATCCTGGCGCAGCCGGTACCCGAGCTCGACCTCGTCCAAGGGGCCCTCCCGCTCGGGGCGCAGGCAGAACCAGCCGACGAAGGCGCCGCCGTCCCGCTCGAACGCCGCGAACAGCCCGAACCTCCCGCCCCACCTCTCGTAGGCGGCGAGGAGGCTCGGCAGGACGAGCTCGCGGACGAACTCGGGCGGGGTGGGCTCGCCCCCGGACAGGTACCGCATCACGGCCGGGTCGCTGTCCAGCTCGATCAGCAGGTCGGCCTCGTCGGCGACGAAGGGGCGCAGGGCCAGGCGCTCGGTCTCCAGATAGGTGTGCACGGCGCCATCGTGCCCGAGCGGGGTCGGGCAGCCCAGCGCTTTCCTCGAGGCCTCAGTCGAGCTCGATGAGCATCCGCGTGTTGCCGAGGGTGTTCGGCTTCACGCGCGCGAGGTCGAGGAACTCGGCGACGCCGTCGTCGTGCGACCGCAGCAGCTCGAGGTAGACGTCCGGGGTCACGGGTGTGCCCTCGATGACGTGGAACCCGTGGGACTCGAAGAACGCGACCTCGAAGGTCAGGCAGAAGACCCGTCGCAACCCGATCTGACGCGCACGCTCCAGCAGTGCGTCGAGCAGGGCGTGCCCGACGCCGGTGCCCCGCCGGGTGCGGTCGGCCGCGAGCGTGCGGATCTCGGCGAGGTCCTGCCACATGACGTGCAGCGCGCCGCAGCCGATGACAGTCCCGTCGTCCGCCTCGGCCACGAGGAACTCCTGGACCGCCTCGTAGTACCCGACCCACTCCTTGGCCAGCAGGATCCGCTCGGCGGCGTAGGGCTCGACGAGCGCGCGGATGGCGCGGACGTCGGCCGGGAGGGCGGGGCGGACACGGAAGGACATCGGGCCAACGTAATGGCGAGCGTGGTCCGCGCCGCGGAGCCGCCCGGTTCCCGAGATGAGGAACGCGCGGCTACACCCGTGCGCGCACGCGCCGCGGGTGGGGAGGCTCGGCTGCGTCGAGCAGCCCGGTGGCCGTGATCTCGTCGACCACCAGGTCGGTCACCACCCCCGCCCGCAGGCCGGCCAGCAGCGGCGCGACCTTGTTGTCGCCGGCCACGACGCAGACGCGCCGCGGGATCCGCTGCAGCTCGACCGGCGTCGGGCCGGTCGCGCGCTCGTTCAGGTGCACGTCCTGCCACGACCCGTCGGCGCGCAGGAACACCGTGCATACGTCGCCGACGACGCCCTCGTCGTGCAGGTTCTTCACGTCGGCGTCGTCGAGGTACCCGGCCGAGTAGACGTGCGACGGCACGGCCCCCGCGACCGCGCCGACGGAGAACACCGCGATGTCCGCGCGCCGCTGCATGTCGAGCACCCGGCGGACCGACCGCTCGCGCCACATCGCGGCCTTGGTGTCGGGGTAGTCGAAGAACGCTGGCACCGAGAAGTGGTGCACGGCCGCGGCGAACGCGGTGCCGAAGGTCGAGATGAGGTCGCTCGCGTACTCGATCCCGCTGGTGCGCATGTTCGCGGCGCCGTTGAGCTGGACGACCGCCGACCCGCGCGTGGGCTTGGGTGCGAGGTACCGGGAGACCGATGCCAGCGTGGTCCCCCAGGCGACGCCGAGCACCATGTCGGAGTCGAACCACGAGGACAGCAGGCGGGCCGCGGTGATGGACACCTGGTCGAGGCGCTCGATGTGGCTGGCCGAGTCCGGGACCGGCACGACGTAGGTGTCGATGCCGAACGTGGCGGCGATGGTGCGGCCGAGGCCGGGTGCACGCGTGCTCGCCGGGCGCAGCGTGATCTCGACCAGCCCGGACTGGCGCGCGCGCTTGATGAGCCGGGAGACGGTGGACCTCGAGGTTCCCAGGTGGCGGGCGATGACCTCCATCTTGATGTCTTGGAGGTAGTACATGGACGCCGCCCGCAGGACGTCCTGCTCCCGCTCGATGTACATCGGAACCCCCTCCCGCACGCGATCGGCGCTGCACGTTTGTGCACTGCTGTTGCGCGTTCGTTCGCCTGGTGACGACGATAGCGAGCAAGCCCGTACCGGGCGAGTGGGACAAAGTGCGACAACAGAACCACCGGGGGTACTTCGGATGAGGACGGCGCCGCTGACGGCCCAAGCACGACAGGACGCACTCGACGCGATGCGCGGGAGCGCTGAACGCGGGAACGAGCTCGACGTCCTGGTGATCGGAGGGGGCGTCACCGGCGCCGGGATCGCGCTCGACGCGGTCTCCCGGGGACTGTCCACGGCGATCGTCGAGGCCCAGGACTGGGCGAGCGGCACGTCGAGCAGGTCCAGCAAGCTGGTGCACGGCGGCCTGCGCTACCTGCAGATGCTCGACTTCCACCTGGTGCGTGAGGCGCTCACCGAGCGTGACCTGCTGATCAACCGCCTGGCCCCGCACCTGGTCAAGCCCGTGAGCTTCCTCTACCCGCTGGAGAACCGGGTCTGGGAGCGGGCCTACGTCGGCGCCGGCGTCGCGCTGTACGACACCCTCGCCTCGGTCACCGGGTCCAAGCGCGCCCTCCCGATGCACCGCCACCTGTCCCGCAAGGGCATGGAGCGCCTGTTCCCCGACCTGCGGCACGACGCCGCGATCGGCGCGGTCCGGTACTGGGACGCCAGCGTCGACGACGCCCGGCTCGTCGAGACCCTGGTCCGCACCTCGGTCAGCTACGGCGCGCACGCCGCGTCCCGCACGCAGGTGCTCGACCTGCAGACCACGACCGGCGGTGCGGTGACCGGCGCCGAGGTGGTGGACCTGGAGACGGGCGAGCACATCGACGTCCGGGCCCGGTCCGTCATCAACGCGACGGGCGTGTGGACCGAGCAGACCGAGTCCCTCGCCGGCGCGGAGGGCGGCCTGCGGGTGCTGGCCAGCAAGGGTGTGCACATCGTCGTGCCGCGCAGCCGCATCGCCGGCGACGTCGGGCTGATCCTGCAGACCGAGAAGTCCGTGCTGTTCATCATCCCGTGGTCGAGGTACTGGGTGATCGGCACCACGGACACCCCGTGGAAGCAGGAGCTGACGCACCCCGTCGCCACCAGCGCGGACATCGACTACGTCATCGAGCACGCCAACACGGTGCTGTCCCGGCCGATCACGCGCGAGGACATCATCGGCACCTGGGCCGGCCTGCGCCCGCTGCTGCAGCCGCAGGTCAAGGCGGGCACCAGCAGCGCCAAGGTGTCCCGCGAGCACACGGTCGCCTCCCCCGCCCCGGGCTTCACGGTCATCGCCGGCGGCAAGCTGACCACCTACCGCGTGATGGCGAAGGACGCTGTCGACTTCGCGATCGGCAGCCGGGCCACCAGCCTCCCGTCCATCACGCACGACCTCCCGCTGGTCGGCGCGGAGGGACTGCAGGTGTTCCAGCGACAGGCGCGGGCGATCGGCCTGAAGTACGGGTGGACCCGGCCGCGCATGGACCACCTGCTGCACCGGTACGGGTCGTTGCTGGGCGAGCTCATCGACCTCGTCGACGAGAATCCGTCGCTGGCCGAGCCGCTGAAGAACGCCGAGGCCTACATCGGCGCCGAGATCGTCTACGCGGCCAGCCACGAGGGCGCCCTGCACCTCGACGACGTGCTCATGCACCGCACCCGGCTCAACTACGAGCAGGCGGACAAGGGCGTCGGTGCTCTGGAGGAGATCGCGGACCTCGTCGCCCCGATCCTCGGCTGGGACGCGCACCAGCGGAGCCAGGAGATCGAGGCGTACCGCGCGCGGTGCGAGGCCGAGGAGGCCGCCGCGCTCGAGCTGGACGACGCCGAGGCCGAGAAGGTCCGGCTGCGGGCCGCGGACCTGTCGCCGATGCTCTCCGACGAGCCGGTCGCCGCGGGGACCAAGCCCGGCTCACCGCGCGGGCCCGGCTCCTCCGGCCCCGCCGGAACCTGAAGACTCCCCGCGGTCCTCCGCGGGGCGCACGTGACAACGACGTCCGTCAGAAAGGGTCGACAGTGGACTACACACAGGGAGAGGTGTTCCTCTCCGAGGTTCTCGGCACCGGCATGCTCGTGCTGCTCGGTACCGGCGTCGTCGCGAACGTCATCCTGCCGAGGAACAAGGGGTTCGACGGCGGCTGGCTGCTCATCAACTTCGGATGGGGCCTCGCGGTCTTCGCGGGCGTCTACACCGCCTTCAAGTCGGGGGCACACCTCAACCCAGCAGTGACGATCGGCATCTGGGCCAGCGGTGCCGACACGTTCGCCCCGAAGGGCCTCCCGGTCACCGTCGGCAACGGCGTGCTGTACGTCACGGCAGAGATGCTCGGCGCGGCAATCGGTGCCCTGCTCTGCTACATCGCCTACAAGAAGCACTTCGACGAGGACGCCGACGGCGCCACCAAGCTCGCCGTCTTCTCGACCGGCCCGGCCATCCGGTCGTACACGTGGAACTTCATCACGGAGGTCATCGGCACGTTCGTGCTGGTCTTCGTCATCCTGGTGTCCGGCAAGACGCCCTCGGGTCTCGGCCCGCTCTTCGTCGCCCTGCTGGTGGTCGGCATCGGTGCCAGCCTCGGTGGCCCCACCGGCTACGCCATCAACCCTGCCCGTGACCTCGGCCCGCGCATCGCGCACGCCCTCCTGCCCATCAAGGGCAAGGGCTCGAGCGACTGGGCGTACTCCTGGGTCCCGGTCTTCGGCCCCCTCGTCGGTGGCGTCATCGGAGGCCTCGCGGCCACCGCGTACATCTGACACCGCCCACCACACAGTCGTCCCTGCCCGGGCGGCGTCCAGCACCCCCTGAAGGACGCCGTCCGGGCTCCCAGAACCACCCGGAGGAATCTGCACCATGCCCGACACCAAGTATGTCCTTGCCATCGACCAGGGCACCACGAGCTCCCGCGCCATCGTCTTCGACCACTCCGGCCAGATCGTCGAGTCCGGACAGATCGAGCACGAGCAGATCTTCCCCCGCGCCGGCTGGGTGGAGCACAACGCGGAGGAGATCTGGAAGAACACCCGCGAGGTCGTCGGCCTCGCGCTCACCCGCGCCAACCTCACCTACAAGGACCTCGCCGCGGTCGGCATCACGAACCAGCGTGAGACGGCCGTCGTCTGGGACCGGACCACGGGCAAGCCCGTCTACAACGCGATCGTCTGGCAAGACACCCGCACGCAGAAGATCGCCGACGAGCTGGGGGCGCTCGGGGGCGGCGCCGACCGGTACAAGGACAAGGTCGGCCTGCCGCTGGCCACGTACTTCTCGGGCCCGAAGGTCAAGTGGATCCTCGACAACGTCGAGGGTGCCCGGGAGAAGGCGGAGGCCGGCCAGCTGGCGTTCGGCAACACCGACTCGTGGGTGCTGTGGAACATGACCGGCGGTGTCGACGGCGGCGTGCACGTCACCGACCCGACCAACGCGTCGCGGACCATGCTGATGAACCTCGACACGCTGACGTGGAACGAGGACATCGCCAACGACATGACCATCCCGCTGTCGATGCTCCCCGAGATCAGGTCGTCGTCCGAGGTGTACGGGGTCGGCCGCGAGGGCGGCATGGTCCCGGGCGTGCCGATCGCGGGCATCCTCGGCGACCAGCAGGCGGCCACGTTCGGGCAGGCCTGCTTCGAGGTCGGCATGGCCAAGAACACCTACGGCACCGGCAACTTCATGCTCATCAACACGGGCACGTCCCCGGTCCCGTCGAAGAACGGCCTGCTGACGACGGTCTGCTACAAGATCGGCGACCAGCCGACCGTGTACGCGCTCGAGGGCTCGATCGCCGTGAGCGGCTCGCTCGTCCAGTGGCTGCGCGACAACCTCGGCATCATCTCGTCGGCACCCGATATCGAGGAGCTGGCCAAGACCGTCGAGGACAACGGCGGCGCGTACTTCGTGCCCGCCTTCTCGGGCCTCTTCGCGCCGTACTGGCGCTCCGACGCCCGCGGCGCGCTCGTCGGCCTCACGCGGTACGTCAACAAGGGCCACATCGCCCGCGCGGCCCTCGAGGCGACGGCGTTCCAGACCCGCGAGGTGCTGGACGCCATGAACGCCGACTCGGGCGTCGACCTGACCGAGCTCAAGGTGGACGGCGGCATGGTCCAGGACGAGCTGCTCATGCAGTTCCAGGCGGACATCCTCGGCGTCCCCGTGGTCCGGCCGAAGGTCGCGGAGACCACCGCCCTGGGCGCGGCCTACGCGGCCGGCATCGCCGTCGGGTTCTGGAGCGGCGAGCAGGACGTCATCGACAACTGGGCCGAGGACAAGCGCTGGGAGCCGGCGATGGCCGCCGACGAGCGCGACCGGCAGTACAGGAACTGGAAGAAGGCCGTCACCAAGACCTTCGACTGGGTGGACGACGACGTGAGCTGATCGTCTGATCGACGGGCGAGGGCCGGGGTGCGACGAGGCGCCCCGGCCCTCGTCGCGTCAGTCGTCGGCCGGAGCGGCGTGCACGCCGTGCGCCGCGTGGGTGCCGTGGTGGGCGTCGTCGGGCACCGTGTCGACCGGCGCGGCGGCCGCGTGCGAACCGGTCGGGTCCAGCGCGGCCCCCTCGATGTCCACGTTCGGGATGATCTTGTCCAGCCAGCGCGGCAGCCACCAGGCCGACTTCCCCAGCAGGGTCATGGCCGCCGGGATCATGGTCATCCGGACGACGAGGGCGTCGAAGAGGATGCCGATGGCCAGCGCGAACGCGATCGGGCCGATCTGCGCCGAGCCGCTGAACACGAAGCTCGAGAACACCGAGATCATGATCAGCGCCGCGGCCAGCACCACGCGGGCGCCGTGGGCGAAGCCGAGCCGGACTGACGTCGTCGGGTCGGCGCCGTGCACGTGCTCCTCGCGCATCCGGGACACCAGGAACACCTGGTAGTCCATGGCCAGCCCGAACAGCACGCCCACCAGCAGGATGGGCAGGAAGCTGAGCAGCGGGCCCGTCGAGTCGACGTTGAACACGCCCGACAGCCAGCCCCACTGGAACACGGCCGTCGTCGCCCCGAACGCGGCGGCGATCGTCAGGAGGAACCCGAGCACGGCGGTCACCGGGACCAGCAGCGACCGGAACGCGACCAGCAGGAGCACGATCGCGAGCCCGACGACGATGAGCAGGAACAACGGGAACGCGGCGGCGAGCTTCTCCGTGATGTCGATGTTCGCGGCGGAGGCACCGGTCACCCAGAGCTGGGTACCGGTGCTCTCCTCGAGCGCCGGGCGGGCGTCGCGGATGGCATGCACAAGGTCGGCGGTCTCCTCCGAGTCCGGCGCGCCGGTCGGGATGACGACGACGAGCGCGGCCTCGGCACCCTCGCTGGCGCCGGGCGCGGCGATGGGCGCCGCGTAGGCGACATTCGGGAGGGCGGAGACCGTCGCCGTCACGGACTCGACGGCCGCGGGCAGCGCGGACGGGTCCTCCTGCGCGTCGACGAGCACGACGAGCGGGCCGTTGAAGCCGGGGCCGAAGCCCTCGGCGAGCATCTCGAAGGCGCGGCGGTCGCCCGTGCCCTCGGGCTCACGGCCCGCGTCGGGCAGGCCGAGCCGCAGGCTCAGCGCGGGGATCGCGATCGTGAGCAGGAGCGCAGCGCCGAGGACCAGCGTGATGATCGGGTGCGTCGTGACGAGCGCGCCCCAGCGGTTGCGCGCCTCGCGGGAGTGCTCGGCCTGCCGCATCGCGCGACCCCTCGGCCGCAGACGCTCGCCGGCGAAGCCCATGAGGGCGGGGAGCAGCGTGACGGCGACGAGCACGGCGATGACGACGGTCGCGGCGGCGGCGAGGCCCATGGCGGCGAGGAACGGGATGCCCGTGACCGTCAGGGCGGCAAGGGCGATGACCACGGTCGTGCCGGCGAACACGACGGCGCTGCCGGCGGTGCCGACGGCGTGCCCCGCCGACTGCAGCGGGTCCATCCCGTCGGCCAGCTGCTGGCGGTGCCGAGACAGGAGGAAGAGGGCGTAGTCGATGCCGACAGCGAGGCCGAGCATGAGCGCGAGCGTCAGGGTCGACGACGAGATGTCCGTGATCCCGGACAGCGACAGCACACCGGCGACGCCGATGCCGACGCCCAGCAGGGCTGTGAGGATCGGCATGCCGGCCGCGAGGAGCGACCCGAACGTCACCACGAGCACCACGAGGGCGACGACGAGCCCGAGCGCCTCGGTCGGACCGGCCAGCTTGAGCGGCTCGGTGAAGGGGCCACCCGCCAGGGCCACCTCGTAGCCGTCGGCCTCGAGGCTCGACTTGGCGGTCTCGAGGGCGTCGGTCGTGGCCGTCGGGACGTCGTCGGCCGCGACGGTGAACTGCACGTCGACGTACATGACGCTGCCGTCGGGGGCGACGGCCTGGCTGGACACCGGGTCGGACATGCCGGCGACGTCCTCGGCGTCCGCCACGGGCGCCAACGCGGTCATGACGTCCTGGATGCCGGTGCCTGTGAGGAACGACTCGCCCTCGGGCGCAGCGACGACGACGCGTGAGCTCGCCGGCTTTGTCGAGTCCTGCGCGTCCGCCGCGTTGTTGCCGCCGACGCCCGCGGCCTGGGTGCCCAGCCGCTCGGCGACGAGCGCCTGCGCCCGGTCGGACTCGGTGCCCGGGATCGAGAACGTGTTCGACAGGTGGAGCCCGGACGCAACCGCGCCGAGCCCCGCGGCGGTCAGGATCACCAGCCAGGTGACCAGCACGATCCAGCGGTGGCGGTAGCTTCCCCGGCCCAGACGGTCCAGCACGCGTGCCATGTTCACTCCTTGGTCGACCGGTGCAGGTTACCCGACAAGTGTTGGTTATACGTCGGTGGCAAGATGGGGTGCATGACCATCCAGGACGAGGGCGCCCGCGTCGACCCCCGGGTCCTGCGCACGCGCCGCCTGCTCCAGGATGCCCTGCTGGCACTCGCCAGGGAACGCCGTCTCGACGAGATCACGGTCGCCGACGTCGCCGACCGCGCGACCGTCAACCGGAGCACGTTCTACCAGCACTACCCCGACACCGACACGCTGCTGGCGGACGCGCTCGACGCGCAGGCCGCACTCGTGGGCGCCGACCTCACCCAGATCCATCCCGGTACGGCGGCCGACGACGCCCCCGACGTGCTGGTCCGGTACGCCACCCATGTCGCCGAGAACGTCGCCCTCTACCGCTGCGCGCTGGGCGAGCACGGCTCCCCCGTCGCCGTCGCCCGCCTGCGCCGGCGCATCGAGGCGCTCGCGCTCGAGGGCCTCCAGCTGCACGGCTCGCCACCCGCGCTCGCCTCCCTGCCCCAGCCGATCGCCGCGGCCGCGCTCGCCGGGTCCGTCATCGGGGTCCTCGTCGCGTGGCTGGCGCGCGACCCGCTGCCCCCCGCCCGCGACGCCGCCTCCTGGGCATGGTCGGCGGTCAGCGGCTGGCCCCCGGAGCGCTGACCGCGCCGCTCGCCCCCATCGGTAGCGTCCGCAGATTCGCGCGTCCCGACGACCGGATGTGCGGACGCAACGCGGTCGGACTCGCAACGTCCGCAGATTCGCGGGTTCCGACGACCGGATGTGCGGACGTCGCTGGTTCGTAGATGGTCAGCTGAAGTAGGCGCCGCCGTTGATGTCGAGGACCGTGCCCGTGACGAACGCCGCGCCGTCCGAGGCGAGGTACACGACGGCCTCGGCGATGTCGTCGGCAGCACCCGCCCGGTTCAGCGGCGACGCGGCCACGGCGGCCCGCTGCGCCGGCTCGGGCGTGTGCGCCGCGTGCAGGGGTGTGCCGGCGACGAAGCCGGGCGCGACGACGTTCACGGTGATCCGCCGCGGGCCGAGCTCGCGGGCCAGCGCCCGGCTGAACCCCTCGAGGGCAGCCTTCGCGGTCGAGTACGCGACCATCCCGGTCCCGCCGCCGCTCCGTGCCGCTTGCGCGCCGACGGTGATGATCCGGCCCCCGTCGGGCATGACCGCGAGCGCGGCCCGGGTGACGTAGAACGCCGACGACAGGTTGAGGTCGAGCACCCCGTGCCAGTGGGCGTCGTCCATCGCCGCGACGTGGCGGCGCTCGACGGGACCGCCCACGTTGTTGACCAGGATGTCGATGCCGCCGCCGAGCATGCCCGCCGCGTCGCTGACCGCCTTGTCCACGTCCCAGCTGCGCCGGGCGTCCACCTGGAACGACGCCGCGATGCGTCCCTCGTCCTTGATCTCGGCGACGACGTCGGTGGGGTCGTGCGACAGGTACGTGATCGCCACGTCCGCACCCGCCCGGGCCAGCGCTAGCGCCGCTGCGCGCCCGATCCCCGAGGCGCCGCCCGTGACGAGCGCGCGACGACCGGTGAGCGCTTGCTCCACCTTCTCAACCTCCTGTGGCTGGCGTTGTGCGCACCGTACGGGAGCGGTTCGTCCCGCTCAACACCGGGATGTCCGAATCATCCGGATGCAGGCATGTCGTCGGCGCCCGGTAACGTCCTGCCCCATGCGTCTGGCCACCTGGAACATCAACTCGATCCGCGCCCGCACCGACCGTGCGGTCGCCTTCCTGGAGCGGACGGGCATCGAGGTCCTGGCCCTGCAGGAGACCAAGGTCAAGGACGAGCAGTTCCCGCGGGAGGCGTTCGAGGCGCTCGGCTACGAGGTGGCCACCAGCGGGTTCTCCCAGTGGAACGGCGTAGCCATCGTCAGCAAGGTCGGCATCGAGGACGTCGAGGTCGGGTTCCCGGGCATGCCGACGTGGGGCGACCCGGCGGCGGCGGCGGAGGCCCGGGCGCTCGGCGCGACGTGCGGCGGCGTGCGGGTATGGAGCCTGTACGTGCCGAACGGCCGGGAGGTCGACGACCCGCACTACGCCTACAAGCTCGACTGGCTGGGTCGGCTGCGCGACGCCGCGGCCGGCTGGCTCGCCGCAGACGCCGAGGCTCAGGTGGCCCTCGTCGGCGACTGGAACATCGCGCCGCTCGACACCGACGTGTGGGACATCGGCTTCTTCGCCGGACGCACGCACGTGACCCCGGCCGAGCGCGACGCCTTCACCGCCATCGGAAGCGCCGGGTACACCGAGGTCTCGCGGGTGCACGTCCCCGCCGAGCACACCTACACGTACTGGGACTACCAGCAGCTGCGGTTCCCCCGGAACGAGGGCATGCGGATCGACCTCACCTACGCGACGCCCGCGCTGGCCACCCGGGTGACCGGCGTGACCATCGAGCGCAACGAGCGCAAGGGCAAGGCGCCGTCCGACCACGTGCCGGTCGTGCTCGAGATCGCCGACTGACGTCCGCGGGCGCTCACGGGTGATGTCGGTGGAAAGACCGGTCGGCGCGGCGGCGCGGTGGGCTAGGTTGCGCGCATGAGCAACGAGCCTGGGGGGCCGGCTCCGGTTCCCGACCCCTACGCCGTCCCCGACCCGGCCGCCTCCCCGGTTCCGCCGAGCGGCTCGCTGCCGGCGGCCGGCGGCCAGGTGCCGGTGTCGCCGTACGGCGGGCAGGCCCCGCCCGCGCAGCCCGGTCCGTACGGCGCTCCCCCAGCCGGTCCGTACGGCGCTGCCGCGCCGGATCCGTACGGCGCACCAGCGGCCGGTCCCTACGGCGCTCCCGCGCCCGATCCGTACGGTGCTCCCGTGGCCGGTCTGTACGGCGCCGCCGCACCCGGTTCGTCTGGGGCTCCCCAGCCCGCCGCGCCCGTGTACGGCGGGCCCGAGTACGGAGCTCCTCAGTACGGGGCACCGCCTCAGTACGGAGCACCCCCCTACGGAGCTCCTCAGTACGGGGCGCCCGGCTACGACCAGCCGCAGCCCCCGTACGGCACACAGCTCTACGGCTACGGCCAGCCGTACGTCACGCCGCCGACCGAGGGCATGGCCATCGCCTCGTTCGTCACCAGCACCGCGGGCCTGCTGTTCCTCGGCGGGCTGCCAGGCCCCGTCGGCCTCGGGCTCGGCATCGCGGCGCTGCGCCGCATCAGGGTCTCCGGCAAGGCGGGCCGCGGGTGGGCCATCGCGGGCATCGTCATCGGCGCCGTCGGGATCCTCTGGATGCTCGCGATCGTCGCCTACATCGTCGTCGTCGCGCTGATCCTCGGGAGCGCCATCAGCTCCTCGGACGTCTGGGACGAGGTCCAGCAGGGGACCGACCAGGGCACGGACGGGTCGTCGGGGACGGACAGCGGCTCGCAGATCCCCTCCTTCACGCTCCGCACCGACCTGACGACGGGCACCTGCCTGACCACCTACGCGGCGACCTACGACATGAGCGACACCGAGCCCGTCGGCTGCGAGGTCCCGCACGACGCCGAGGTCGTCGGGCTGGTCCCGATGTCCGGCCCGGTGAGCCTCGACGCCGAGGACGAGAACGACCCGGCGTACTGGGAGGCGTGGGACGCCTGCGACCAGCTCACCGAGAGACTGCTGCCCGACTACTTCTCCTCCGGTGACGTCAGCCTGTACTACCCCCACCCGGACGACTTCGCCGCGGGCAGCACGGCTGCGTACTGCGTCTTCTCCGGCGACGAGCCCGGCATGACCGGGTCGGCGACGGCCGGCACGCTCCAGCTGGCCGGCGCGGGGACGGCATCCTGAGCGGTATCGGCCGGGCCTACTCCTACCCGGAGCCGCACTACGCGCCCGGGTGGGTCGCCCCGCGCCCGCCGCTCGAGCCGACGGCGGTCTGGTCGCTGGTCACCGGGCTGCTCGGGCTCGGGCCGGTCGCGCTGGTGCTGGCCGCAGTCGCCCGCCGCAGGATCCGGACGCGACACAGGCGCGGCCGCGGTCTCGCGATCGCGGGCGGAGTTCTCGGGGTCCTCGGGACGGTGAGTCTGGCCGTCGTCGGGACGGTCGTCGTGCTCACGTCGATGGCCACCCGACCGCTGCCCGCCGACGTGCCGGCGGCCCGGGACGCGCACGCGCAGCAGCTGGTGACGGGCAACTGCCTCTCGGACGTCCCCGGCAACGGCCCGGTGGACTCGGTCCGCGTCGTCCCCTGCGCAGACCCGCACGTGGCGCAGGTGATCACCGAGTTCCGGTTCGCCGACGACGCCGTCTGGCCCGGTCAGCAATCGGCCGACGCCCGTGTCGCGCGGGCGTGCGTGCTCGACGACACGGAGGTCACCGGCGGGGTCCGGACCGTCACGTGGTCGCCGACCGAGCGCTCGTGGGCGGACGGCGACCGCATCGGCCTGTGCCTGGCCGTCGTCGACGGTGGCCGGGTCACGGGCTCGTTCCTCGACGGGACCGCGACCCTCCCCTGACCCGCCCGACCCTGTCGCCCCAGCGTCGACCTCCAGCCGTGCGCGATGGTCCGGCATGGACCGAGGGCACTCGGAGAAGACTTGGTCGCGTGTGGCGGTACGAAGTCTTCACGCAGGGCGACGTCGAGGAGGGCCGCCCCCTCTCTGCCAACCAGACACTTACCACGCGGTAGGAATTGGGTTAAGGTGGCGGACGACGAACCCCACCGAGGAAGGTGCCCCGCAATGTCGCAGGACTTCGATGTCGAACGCGTGCTGGCTCAGCTGACCCTGGAGGAGAAGGCGTCGCTGACGTCGGGCTCCGACTTCTGGCACACGCAGGGCGTCGAGCGCGCAGGGGTGCCCGCGGTCATGGTGACCGACGGTCCGCACGGCCTGCGCAAGCAGGCGGAGGACGCCGACCACCTCGGGCTCGGCAACTCCGTCCCGGCCACCTGCTTCCCCACGGCCGCCGCGCTCGGCTCGTCGTGGGACGTCGACCTGGTCACCCGCGTCGGCGAGGCGCTGGGCCGGGAGACCCGCGCCAACGACGTCGCCGTGCTGCTCGGCCCGGGCGTCAACATCAAGCGGACCCCGCTGTGCGGCCGCAACTTCGAGTACGTCTCCGAGGACCCGGTGGTCGCCGGCGAGCTGGGCACCGCGATCGTCCGGGGCATCCAGAGCCAGGGCGTCGGCACGTCGCTCAAGCACTTCGCGGCGAACAACCAGGAGTCGGACCGCATGCGCGTCTCGGCCGAGGTGGACGAGCGCACGCTGCGCGAGGTCTACCTGCCGGCGTTCGAGCGCGTGGTGAAGAACGCGCAGCCGTGGACCGTGATGTGCGCGTACAACAAGGTCAACGGCACGTACGCGTCCGAGAACCACTGGCTGCTCACCGAGATCCTGCGCGACGAGTGGGCCTTCGAGGGCCTCGTCGTCTCCGACTGGGGCGCCGTGCACGACCGCGTCCCGGCGCTGGCCGCAGGCCTCGACCTGCAGATGCCCGCCGCAGGTCCGCGTCCCGACGAGGAGGTCGTGACCGCGGTCCGGAACGGCTCGCTCGACGAGGCCGTGCTCGACGTCGCCGCGCGCCGGGTGCTCGACCTCGTCGCCAAGGCGCTGCCCGGCATCGAGGCGKAGGACTCCTTCGACGTGGACGCCCACCACGAGCTCGCCCGCCAGGCCGCCGCCGCGGGATCCGTGCTGCTGAAGAACGACGGCGGACTGTTGCCGCTCGCCTCCACCGACGGCGTGGCGGTCGTCGGCGAGTTCGCTCGCACGCCGCGGTACCAGGGCGCCGGCTCCTCGCAGGTGAACCCGACCCGGCTCGACGTCCCGCTCGACGCGCTGCGGGCAGCCGGCGGAGCCTTCCCGTTCGCGGCCGGCTTCACCATCGCGGGCGGGCCGGACGGTTCCGACGACGACCTCCTGGTCGAGGCCGTGGACGTGGCGCGCGCCGCGCAGACGGTCGTGGTGTTCCTCGGACTGCCCGGACCCGACGAGTCCGAGGGCTACGACCGCCCCCGCCTCGGGCTCCCCGACAACCAGGTCGCGGTCCTGCGCGCGATCGCGGAGGTCAACCCCCGGGTGGTCGTCGTGCTCGCCAACGGCTCGGCGGTCAGCGTCACCGGCTGGCGCGACCTCGCCCCGGCGATCCTCGAGACGTGGCTCGGCGGTCAGGCGGGCGGCTCGGCCGTCGCCGACCTCCTGCTCGGCGTCCGCAGCCCGTCCGGCAAGCTCACCGAGACGATCCCGCACCGCCTCGAGGACACCCCGGCGTTCGGCAACTTCCCCGGCGAGGCCGGCGTCGTCCGCTACGGCGAGGGCGTGCTCGTCGGCTACCGCTGGTACGACACCCGCGCCATGGACGTCGCCTACCCGTTCGGGCACGGCCTGTCGTACACGACGTTCGACTACGGCGACGTGGCGGCCACGGCCCACGGGACCGACGTCACAGTGACCGCGACCATCACGAACACCGGCCCGGTCGCCGGCGCCGAGGTGGTCCAGGTCTACGTCCGGGACCCGCAGGCCGCCGTGCTGCGCCCGACGCGCGAGCTGAAGGCGTTCGCCAAGGTCGCCCTGGAGCCCGGGGAGTCCCGCGAGGTCACGTTCTCGCTGACCGGCCGCGACCTCTCGTACTGGCACCCCGGCCTGCACCGCTGGGTGGTCGAGGGCGGCGAGTTCGTGATCGAGGTCGGGTCGTCGTCGCGTGACATCCGCGGGTCCGTGGCGCTCGACGTGGAGGGCGAGCCGCTGTGGGGCGACCTGACGCCGATGTCGACCATCGAGGAGTGGCTCGCGCACCCCGTCGGCGGACCGCTGCTGCAGGCCGCGCTTGTGCCGCCCGCCGACATGGGCCCGCTCGACGACACCATGCAGGCGATGATCATGCAGATGCCGGCCAAGGTGATCTCCGACTTCGGGCTGGGCGGCTTCGACCGCGAGGCGCTCGACATCCTCGTCGCCAAGGTCGCCGCGGGCTGACCCCCTGAGAACGTCACGTCCCCGCGAGAACGGCACCCCGCCGTGCCGTTCTCGCGGCGATCTGCCGTTCTCGGCACCTGGGACACTCACTCCATGGACCTCGACGCGGTGCTCGCCGGGCTGGACGCCGCCGGGGTCTGGCTCGATCCCGGGCTGACCGACGACGAGGTCGCGGAGGTCGAGCGCCGGTTCGGGTTCGCGTTCTGCGCCGACCACCGCGAGATGCTCACGCTCGCGGTGCCCGTCGGCGACGGCTGGCCGGACTGGTTGGACGAGGACGAGGCACCGCTGCACGCGCGGTTGGCGTGGCCCGTCGACGGGGTCGTGCACGACGTGCTCCACGCAGACTTCTGGCCGGCGTCGTGGGGTCCGCGCCCCGACGACGAGCGCGAGGCGGTGGCCCGGCGGCACCTCGAGCAGGTCCGGAAGATGATCCCGGTGTACGCGCACCGCTACCTGCCCAGCGCCCCGGCACCCACGGGGACGCCCGTCTTCTCGATCTACCAGACGGACGTGATCCACTACGGCTCGGACCTCGCCGACTACCTCGCCCGCGAGTTCCTCCACCGGTCCTCGCCGGTCCCCACGCAGGACCGGTCACGCCGCGTCCGGTTCTGGTCGGACCTCGTCGACGGCATCGACCCGGCGCAGATGTGAGCCGCTGAGCTCAGCCGCTCGGTCGAGCTCAGCACCTGCAGCCCACCAGCTCGTGACTCCGAGTCGACCTCGTGAGCTGCAACCGGCGAGCTCGACTCGGAGTCACGAGCTCGGCGCCGGGCTCAGTCCGTGAGCAGCGCCGTGAACTGGGCGCGCAGCGCCGCCGCCATGTCCGGGCGGTTGTCCGGGGTGTCGGCCGCGAGCAGCCACTGGACCTGCATGCCGTCCATCGCCGAGACGGTGAGGCGAGCGGCGGTGAGTGGGTCGATCCCGGGCCGGAGCCGCCCGAGGTCGCGCCAGCGCTCGAACTCGGTCGCGGTCAGGGCGAGCACCCGGCGGTAGCGGTCCTGGAAGTACGCGTGCGCGGGGTGGTCGCGGGACGTGGCCTCGGCGGACAGCGTCGCGAACAGCTCGACGATGCCCGGGCGGGCGGCGTTGCGCTCGACAAGCAGCGACATGCTGTCGAAGTAGTCGTGGCCCGCGGCGACGTCGGCCGCGAACAGGGCCTCGTCGATCTCGTCGCGACGCGTCAGGACGGCCTCGAGCAGGGCCGCCTTGCTGGCGAAGTGGTGCAGCAGCCCGGGGTGCGAGATGCCGACGCGCGAGGCCACCTCGCGCAGCGAGGCCGTGTGGTACCCCACCTCGCCGAACAGCTGCATGGCAGCGTCGAGGATCTCCTCGCGCGTCGCGCGCCCCTTGGCGTAGCCGCCCGAGCGCGGGGACGCCGACGCGGCGCCCTGAGCGGACGGCGTCGATGCGGTCGTGACCTCGGTCGTCATGGCGACAGGATCGCACGCCGGAGCCAATTCCGACCAGATGGTAAGTAGGTGCTTGACCGGGCTCGAGGCCGTTCTCCACGCCGGCTCGCTGGACTTCCCTGCCGACAGATCGCGCGCGGATCAGCGCGGTGGTCCCGACGATCATCGACGTCGACCTCGACCGGCCCGCGATCCTCACGCCGCTGGTGGACCGGGCCGCGGCGTTCGTCGTGAGCCCGGCGACGGGTCCCGCACCCGTCGGCCATCCAGACGTCGACCGCCCGCGGTGGGTAGTGTCCGGTCATGCACCGCCGCGCCGACCTCGCCCCGGTCGAGCTCCTCGAGGACGACCAGCTCGAGCCGCAGGTCGACGCCGCGCCCGTCCACAAGAAGCGCCGGTGGTGGCTGCTGGCTGTCCTGGTCGCGGCCGTCGGGCTCGTGCTCGGCGCGCAGCAGCTGATCGACGCCCGAGAGCGCGCCACCGACGCACGGATCGCGGCGCTGCCCGGTGTCATCGAGCCGGTCGGCGACCGGCTCGAGACCGTCTGGCGGAGCGAGCCCGGCACCGGTGCCCTCGCGTGGGGTGGGGTCGCGCACGACGCTCTGCACGGCGTGCTCGTCGGCCCCGACGGCTCGCTCACCTATACGGCGCTCGACCTCGAGACGGGGGCCCGGGCCTGGTCGACGACGCTGCGCGGCCCCGACCCGGCGTTGACCGACCCGCTGAACGGCACGACGACCGGCTGCCGGACCGCGGCGCACGACCGTGCGGTCTGCCTCGTGACCGACGGCTACCAGCGCTTCTCCGACACCGCCGACGACACGGGGCGACCGGCCACACAGGCGCACGTCGTCGTGCTCGACCTGGCCGACGGACGCGTGCTGGCCGACCACCCGGTCGCCCCGGTGGACACGCTCGCCGTCCTGACCGACCTGGTGGCCACGGCGGAGGTCGACGACCAGCAGCGGCTCGTCGTGGTCGCCCGCGACCCGATGACCGACGACGAGCTCTGGCGCTTCCGCGACGACGAGCCGTGGCAGGACAGGGGTGACGGCCCGGCGGCCCTGGGCGAGGCCGGGGACCTGATCGTCGTCTACAACCGGCCCAGCGGCCCGCTCGTCCTGACCGCCGACGGCGAGCGGCTCGAGCCGGACGAGAGCACCGACACGTGGGCGACCACCCAGGACGGGTGGCTCACGTGGTCGCGTCCGAACCCCGACGGCGGCGACGAGCTGGTGCACGTGCTGCGCCCCGGCGAGCCGCCGCTCGAGGTCACCGGAGACCTGCTGCGCCGGACCGTCGACGACGGCAGCGTGCCCGGCCTCGAGGTGACCACCGGCATCACGACCCGCGGGTGGGACGGGCGCTCCGGCAAGCAGCTCTGGCAGGCGGACGTCGTCGTGGCCAGGAACGCGGGCGACCAGGTGATGGTGCTGCAGGGGCGGGTCTATCTGCCGACGGTCGACGCCGTGGTCGCCCTGGACGGGCGCGACGGGACCGTCGTGTGGAGCACCCCCCGCTCGCCGTCGACGACGGGCGGGGAGCTGCTCACCGACGGACGCCACCTGCTCCTGGTGCAGTCGCCTCTCGACCCCTCCGGCACGGGCGACCTCCTGGTCATGGACCGGCGCAACGGCACCGCCCTGCGCCGCACCCCGCTGCCCGCCGGCATCACCTCCGCGTTCGTCGCCGGCGACCGGCTCATCAGCGGGCAGGGCACGCAGGTCGTCGGGTTCGGCTGACGCGTCACCGCCGGCTGGTGACCTCCAGGCCGGCCTCCCCGCGGTCGACGACCACGGTGTCCCCGTCGTGGATCTGCCCAGCGAGCAGCTGCCGGGCCAGCCGGTCGCCGATCTCGCGCTGCACGAGGCGCCGCAGGGGCCGCGCACCGTAGGCCGGGTCGTACCCCTCGAGCGCCAGCCACTCGCGCGCGGCGGGCGAGACGTCGAGCGTCAGCCGGCGGTCCGCCAGACGGCGGGCCAGCAGCGCCACCTGCAGGTCCACGATGTGCCCGATCTCGTCGAGCGACAGCGGGTCGAACAGCACCACGTCGTCGAGCCGGTTGAGGAACTCGGGCTTGAACGAGGTGCGGACCGCGGACATGACCGCGTCGCGCTTCTCGTCGTCGGAGAGCAGGGGGTCCACCAGGTACTGCGAGCCGAGGTTCGACGTGAGCACCAGGATCACGTTGCGGAAGTCGACCGTCCGCCCCTGCCCGTCGGTGAGCCGGCCGTCGTCGAGCACCTGCAGCAGCACGTCGAACACCTCGGGGTGCGCCTTCTCGACCTCGTCGAGCAGCACCACCGAGTACGGCCGACGACGGACGGCCTCGGTCAGCTGCCCGCCCTCCTCGTACCCGACGTACCCGGGAGGGGCTCCGACGAGCCGGGCCACCGAGTGCTTCTCGGCGTACTCCGACATGTCGATGCGGACCATGGCGCGCTCGTCGTCGAACAGGAAGTCCGCGAGCGCCTTGGCGAGCTCGGTCTTGCCGACGCCGGTCGGGCCGAGGAAGAGGAAGCTGCCCGTCGGGCGGTCCGGGTCCGAGACGCCCGCACGGGCGCGCCGGACGGCGTCGGACACGGCGGCGACGGCGGGGCGCTGGCCGATGAGCCGCTCGCCGAGCACCTCCTCCATGCGCAGCAGCTTCGCGGTCTCGCCCTCCAGCAGCCGGCCGGCGGGGATACCGGTCCACTGCGCGACGACCTCGGCGACCTCGTCGGGACCGACCTTCTCGGCGATCATCGGCGGGCCGTCGGGCGCGGCGTCGGCCGACGCCTCTTCGGCCTCGGCGACGGAGATCTGCTCCTGCAGCGCGGGGATCTCGCCGTACAGGATGCGTGCGGCCTTCTCGTTCTCGCCCTCGCGCAGGAGCCGCTCGGCGTCCGTGCGCAGCGTGTCGAGACGCGCCTTGAGGTCGCCGACGAGGTTGTGGCCGGCCTTCTCCTTCTCCCACCGCGCGGTCAGGGACGCGAGATCCTCGCGCCGGTCCGCCAGGTCCTTGCGCAGCCGCTGAAGGCGCTCGGCCGAGGCGGGGTCGTCGGACTCGGACAGCACGACCTCCTCCATCTCCAGCCGGGTCACGGCGCGCTGCAGCTCGTCGATCTCGATCGGCGAGCTGTCCAGCTCCATGCGCAGGCGGGAGGCGGCCTCGTCGACCAGGTCGATGGCCTTGTCGGGCAGCTGGCGGCCGGTGATGTAGCGGTCGGACAGCGTCGCGGCGGCGACCAGCGCGGAGTCGGCGATGGTGACCTTGTGGTGCGCCTCGTACCGCTCCTTGAGCCCGCGCAGGATCGCGACGGTGTCCTCGACCGACGGCTCGCCGACGAACACCTGCTGGAACCGCCGCTCGAGCGCGGGGTCCTTCTCGATCCGCTCGCGGTACTCGTCGAGAGTCGTCGCACCCACCAGGCGCAGCTCACCGCGCGCCAGCATCGGCTTGAGCATGTTGCCCGCGTCCATCGCACCCTCGGAGCCGGCACCCGCCCCGACGACCGTGTGCAGCTCGTCGATGAAGGTCACCACCTCGCCGTTCGAGCCGGTGATCTCGGCCAGCACAGCCTTGAGCCGCTCCTCGAACTCCCCGCGGTACTTGGCGCCGGCCACCATCGCGGCCAGGTCGAGCGCGACCAGCTTCTTGCCGCGCAGCGACTCGGGCACGTCCCCGGCGACGATCCGCTGCGCGAGGCCCTCGACGACGGCGGTCTTGCCGACGCCGGGCTCGCCGATGAGCACGGGGTTGTTCTTGGTGCGCCGGGACAGCACCTGCACGAGACGGCGGATCTCGGCGTCGCGGCCGATCACCGGGTCGAGCTTGCCCTCGCGCGCCCGCTGCGTCAGGTCGAGGCCGTACTGCTCGAGCGCCTTGTACGTGCCCTCGGGGTTGGGTGTCGTCACGCGCGCGGAGCCCCGGACGGTCGGCAGCGCGGCCGCGAGCGCGTCGCGCGAGGCCCCCTGGGCACGCAGCGCGTCAGCCACGCCGGACTGGCCGGTGGCGAGGCCCAGGAGCAGATGCTCGGTCGAGACGTAGTCGTCGCCGAGCGAGCGGGCCTCGGACGAGGCTGCCTCGAGCGACGTCGCCAGGGCGCGCGAGGCGGTCGGCTGGGCCACGGCGTTCCCGCTCGCCGTCGGCAGGCTGACGAGCATGCCGCGCACGGTGCGGCCGAGCGCTCCGCGGTCGGCGCCGACCGCGTCGAGCAGCCCGTTGGCCACGCCACCCTCCTGCTGCAGCAGCGCGCTGAGCACGTGGGCGGGCTCGAGCTGGGGGTTGCCGGCCGCCGAGGCCTGCTGGATGGCGTCGCCCAGGGCCTCCTGGGACCGGGTGGTGAACTTGGCGTCCACGTGACCTCCTGTGTGTCGTGTCTGCTCATCGCAACGACGTGCAGAGTTGAGTCTATTCCGCTCAAGTCTGTTCACCCCGCCCGAGCGCCGACGCCATGGCACGATCACGCCATGAGTGACGACGTCCCGGACGTGCTGGGCCCCGGCTGGACCTCCCGGACCCTCCCGCTGAGGCCCGACGGCGGCACCCCGGACCCGGTGGCCACCCTGGTCCACCGCGTCGGCTCCCCCAGCCGGCGCGCACTCCTGTACGTGCACGGGTTCGTCGACTACTTCTTCCACACCGGCTTCGGCGACGCACTCGCAGCGCACGGCTACGACGTGTATGCGCTCGACCTGCGCGACTACGGGCGCTCCATCCGTGACGGCCGCCCGGCCAACTACGTCACGGACCTCGGCACGTTCGCCGAGGAGATCGACGCCGCGATCCGCGTGATCCGCGAGGACCACGACGAGGTCGTCCTGCTCGGACACTCGATGGGCGGCCTGGTCACGTCGCTGTGGGCCGACTCCCGCCGCGGTGAGGGACTCATCGACGCCCTCGTGCTCAACAGTCCGTGGCTGGACCTGAACGGTTCCTGGTTCGAGCGCACCGTCTTCACGGCCGTGCTGGACGGCGTGGGCAGGGTCGCCCCGAAGCTCGTCGTCGGCAAGATCGCGCCGTTCTACGGGCGCGCGCTGCACGAGGGCACCGGCGGGGAGTGGTCGTACGACCTCGCGTGGAAGCCACTCGACGGCTTCCCGGCCCGCGCCGGCTTCGCGCGGGCCATTCGTCGTGGGCACGCTCGGGTGGCCGCGGGACTCGAGATCGACGTCCCGGTGCTGCTGCTGGCGTCCGACGCCTCGGGTCCCGACGACGTCTGGCACGACGCGCTCCTTGCGACCGACTCGGTTCTCGACGTGGCGGACATGCAGCGCCTGGCGCCGAACCTCGGCCCGGACGTCACCTTCGTCGAGGTGCCCGGCGGCGCGCACGACCTCGCGCTGTCTCCCCTGCCGGCCCGCGAGATCTACGTCGCCGAGGTGCTGGCATTCCTCGACGCTCGGCTGCCGTGACCGGAACCATCGCCCGCTGGCGGCTGCGCGGCCTGCGGATCGCCGCCCGGGTGCGACTCACTCCGATCGGTGCGCTGGTCGAGCGGGGCTACACCGGCTTCGTCGACATCGAGCCGTTCGACCGCGCGATGACCCTCGCGGCGCAGGCCTTCGTCTCGATCGTCCCCGTGATGATCGTGACGGCGGCGCTCCGGCCCAACAAGCAGGGCGGGTTCGGCTACTTCATGGCCGACAGCCTCGGACTCTCCGAGGCCACCCGCGACACGCTCGCCGGCAGCGTGAGCGCCAGCGCGAGCGTCGGGAGCAGCGTCGGGATCCTCGGCTTCCTGGTGGCGCTCATCAGCGCGACCTCCTACTCCCGGGCCCTCGAGCGCATGTACGCCAAGGTCTGGCAGGTCAGGCGTCCCGGGCTGCGGTCCGCGTGGCGCTGGCTGGCCACCGTGCTGGCCGTCGTCCTCGCCGTCGCGCTGATCGAGCTGACGCGGGAGGCCACGGAGGGGATCCCGCTGCCCGCCCTGTGGGACTTCCTCGTGCGGGTCGTGGTCTGGGCCGTCGTCTGGACCTACATCCCCTGGGCGCTGCTGCGCGCCGAGATCCCGGTCCGCGTCCTCGCGTTCACCGGCGTCGTGACGTCGCTGCTGCTCGGCCTGCTCAGCCTGGCCGGTCAGCTCTACCTGCCGATCGTCCTGGTCTCGGGCGCCAAGCAGTTCGGCGTGCTGGGCCTCGTGTTCGCCTACATCGGGTGGCTGTTCGCCCTGAGCTTCGCGCTGGTGCTGGCCTGCGTCATCGGGCAGGCGTGCGCGCAGGACGAGGGCGTGCTCGGGCGGCTCGTCCGCGGGCGCGACGACTCCGTGACCTGGCAGACCGTCTGACGCGTCAGGCGGGGGCCCGCTCCTCGACCGGATCGAGGAGCGGCGGGCGGTTGGTCACCAGCAGCCAGGCCGCCAGTGCGGCGAGCAGCAGCCCGATCAGCAGCGACACCTGCGGCACCACCGCAACCGCCATGAAGAGGCTCAGCCACCCGTTGCGGGTGGCCGCGACGATGATCCCGACGACCGCGGCCCCGATCGCGAGGGCCAGAGGGACGGCGTCCCACACGGCGTTGATCGCGAACCCGAGGGCCACCCCGACGAACAGGGTGGGGAAGATGCGCCCGCCTCGGAACCCCGACGTCGCGGCGACCAGCATGGCCAGCAGCTTGATGCCCGCCAGCGCGAGGAAACCCGCGCCGGTGGTCGTCGCGGCCAGCCCGGGCAGCTCCTGCATCTGCGTGAGGCCCTTGAACAGCGTCACCTCGCCGCCGAGCGCGCCCAGCAGACCAAGCACGAGGCCGCCGGCCGTGAGCATGAGCACCGGGTGACCGATCCGCAGGAACGCGCGGTGCAGCGGCACGAAGAGGTACACGGCGACCAGCCCGAGGGCCGCGGCACCGAGGGCGATGAGGACCGAGAAGCCGAGGTCCTCGAGCCCGCCGTACGTGTATGCGGGTGCGGCGACGGCCAGGCTCAGGGACTCCAGCTGCAGCATCGTGAGAGTTCCTGCGGTCGCTGCCACCAGCGGCGCGAAGAGCCGGTCCCACAGGGGGATCCGGCGGTCGCCCGCGTCCAGCTCGGAGAACAAGAGCGCCGCCGCCACGGGCGTGCCGAACATCGCGCCGATGGTGCCCGCGACCGCCATCGCGAGCCACATCGGCGCGTTGACCTTGGGCAGGAACCGCATGCCGAGCGCGACCGCGAGGCCGACGTTGATCCCGATGATCGGGTTCTCCGGGCCGAGGCTCACGCCGCTGGCGAGCATGAGCACCAGGGCGAGCGCGAGGCCCGGCAGGACCTTCGGCTTCAGCGGCTCGGCCACCAGCTCGAGGGTCGCGGGGTCGGGACCGGCGTGGCCGGGGACGTAGCGGACGACCAGTCCGATCGCGAGGCCGGCCGCGGTGAGCACGCCGATGATCCACCAGGGAGAGTCCGAGCTCACCCCCACAGCCGCGCTCAGGTCGTCCCACACCCAGTCCTCGATGAGCTTGGCCAGCTTGCTCAGCCCGTAGAGGGTCAGGGCGGACACGATGCCGACGACCACGGCGGGTATCGAGAGCTTGAGCAGGTTGCCGACCGGGACGTGGAACGGCGCTGCGGGGGCGGTCGGCTCCGTCATGACGGTGCTCCTTGGTCGGTGGTCGGGACGATGTCGAGACGCAGGGTCGGCCAGGTGCTGCTCACAACGACGGGTCCTCGGGCTCGGACAGCGAGAGCATCGCGCCGACGACCGCCGGCGTCCGCGCGATCCGACGCTCGAGCGACGCGAGCACGTGCGACGCGTCGTCCTCGGCCATGTTGCCCGTGAGGTCGACCGCGCCGGTCAGGTAGACCTGCCGGGCACCCACGTACTCGAGCCGCAGCTCGGTGACCCGCTCGACCTCCGGCAGCTCCAGCAGCGCCTCCACCACCGCGGCCTGCAGCTGCGGGTCCACCACCTGCCCCACCAGGAACCGGCGGTTGCGGTCGATGAGCACGATCGCCACGATGCCCAGCAGCACGCCGACCAGGATCGAGCCGATCGCGTCGGGCACGGGCGAGCCGGTCGCCTGGTGCAGGCCGATGCCGACCGCGGCGATCAGGATGCCGACGAGCGCCGCGGCGTCCTCGAAGAACACCGCGCGGACGGTCGGGTCGGACGTCTGCAAGATGTGCGCGACGAGGTCCTTGTCCTGCCGCGCGGCGCCCTGCTTGGCCTGCCGCGACGCCTGGAAGAACGAGACGCCCTCGAGCACGAACGACACGGCGAGCACCACGTACGCGACGCCGAAGTCGCCGGCCGGCTCGGGGTTGGACAGCTCGGAGATCCCGTGCGTGATGGAGACGCCGGCGCCGACCGCGAAGAGCCCGATGGCCGCGAACAGCGACCACACGTAGACCTCGCGGCCGTGCCCGAGCGGGTGGGTGGCATCGGCCGGCTTGGCCGCCCGGCGCTGCGCGATGAGCAGGAACACCTCGTTGCCGGTGTCCGCCCAGGAGTGCGCGGCCTCCGCGAGCATCGACGCCGACGCCGTGATCATCGCCGCTGCCGTCTTCGCGACGGCGATGAGCAGGTTGGCCCCGAACGCGAGGACCACGGTCAACGCGCTCTCGCTCCCCTCCGGGGCGGACGACCCGCCCACGACGTCGACGGCCCGCTCGCTCTCGTCGGGGGGTGCGTCGGCCATGAGACGTGAGTAGCACACGAGATGTCTCATGTCTCCCATTGCGCCGCATCTGCGCTGGTCCGGGCGCCTGTTGGCGCGTCGATGGGCACGGGTGTTGGCTGGCACCATGACCACCCACCGTGCGGCCTGGCCCACCGGCACCCCCGCCTGGGCCGACATCACCGTCCCCGACCTCGCCGTCGCCCAGGCCTTCTACGGACCGCTGCTCGGCTGGGAGTTCGAGGTGGGCGGTCCGGAGGTCGGCGGCTACACACAGGCTCTCGTGGACGGKAAGCGCGTCGTCGGGCTGGGCGAGCCGATGGGCACGGAGCCCGCACCTCCCCCGGCCTGGTGCGTCTACCTCGCCGCCGACGACCTCGCAGCGACCGCCGCCGCCATCGCCGATGCGGGCGGGCAGGAGATCGTGCCCGCGATGCCGATCATGGACCTCGGCACCATGGCGATCTTCGTCGACACCGCCGGTGCCGTCTTCGGGGTCTGGCAACCCGGCTCGCACACCGGCTGGGACGTGGTCGAGGAGCCCGGCGCGGTCGTCTGGACCGAGGTGATGGTGCACGACCAGCCCGGCGCGCTCGCGTTCTACCAGCGGGTGTTCGGGTACTCCGTCGACGACCTCAGCGCGCCCGGGTTCGAGTACGCGTCGGTCTCCCTGGGCGGTGCCCCGCTGGCGGGCGTCGGGGGCTACGGCGCCCAGGCCGGCACGGACGCGCCCGCCGCCTGGACCCTCTACTTCGCGGTCACGGACACCGACGCGTCGGCCGCGAAGGTCACCGAGCTCGGCGGGACCGTCGTCAGCCCGCCCACCGACACCCCGTTCGGGCGCATGGCGATCGCGGCCGGGCCGTTCGGGGAGGTGTTCGCGCTCATGGGGCCCGTCGTCGGCGCCTGACCTCCGGCCACCTAGGCTGGTCGATCATGAGCCTCCCGTCCGACGCGTTCCGGCACGTCGCCTCGCGGCCCCACGAGCCGCTGCGCACGTTCCACCCGCGCCGCGCACCCCTCGGGCCGGAGCGTGAGGCGGCGCTGCGGGTGCTGTGGCCGCGGCTCGGGTTCTCCGTGCACGACGCGCGCTCCCCGGTCCCGCGCCGGGCCGACGGCACTCTCGACACCGCGTCCCTGTTCGGCCGGACCGCCCCGTTGGTGCTCGAGATCGGGTCCGGGATGGGCGAGACGACCGCCGCCATGGCCGCCGCGGACCCGTCGCGCGACTACCTGGCCGTCGAGGCCCACCTGCCGGGCGTCGCGAACCTGCTCGGCCTCGTCGACCGCGCGGGCCTGACGAACGTCCGGATCGCCCACGGCGACGCCCTCGACCTGGTCCGGACGGCCCTCCCGGTCGTCCACGGCCTCGGTGAAGAGTTCGTCGCGCCCGGCGCGACAAAGTCCTCAACCAGCCCCGGCCTCGACGCGGTGCACGTCTTCTTCCCCGACCCTTGGCCCAAGGCTCGTCACCACAAGCGCCGCCTGGTGCAGCCGTCGCACGTCGCCCTGCTGCGCTCGCGGCTGCGCGTCGGCGGCACCCTGCACTGCGCGACGGACTGGGTCGACTACGCAAACGCCATGCTCGACGCGCTGACCGCCGACCCCGGGCTCGAGAACACGGCCGACGGGTTTGCGCCGCGCCCGTCGGACCGCCCGGTCACCAAGTTCGAGCAGCGTGGCCTGGACCTCGGCCACGAGGTGCGCGACCTCGTCTTCCGGAGGGTCCGATGAGCCCCGCTCCTGCCCGCAACGGGCCACGTGTGTTCCGAGTCGCGCTCGTCCCGGGCGTGAATCCCGACCGCTGGCTGCGGGTCTGGGCGGAGCGGCTCCGGACCGTACCTGTCGAGCTGGTGCACACCGAGCCGGCCGTCGCCGCCGACTTCCTGCGGTCCGGCGCCGCCGACGTGGCGCTGCTCCGGCTGCCGACCACCGGCGACGACCTGTCGGTCATCACGCTCTACACGGAGGCGACCGTCGTCGTCGTGCCGAAGGACCACGTGGTCACGGTCGTCGACGAGATCGACGCGGCCGACCTGGCCGACGAGACGGTCGTCGTCCCGCTCGATGACACGCTGCGCTGGACGGACCCGCCCGGCATACTCTTCGCCGGCGACCCGGTCCCCACCACGCCCGACGCGATCGAGCTGGTCGCGGCCGGCGTCGGCGTGCTCGTCCTGCCGCAGTCGCTCGGACGGCTGCACCAGCGTCGCGGGCTCACCGCGCGAGTCGTGCGCGACGCCCCCGGGTCGGCCGTGGGCCTCGCCTGGGTGACCGACCGCTACGACGAGTTCACCGAGGAGTTCATCGGCATCGTCCGCGGCCGCACGGCCACCTCGAGCCGCGGCATCGGCGCCCCGGTCCCCGCTCCCGCCCCGCAGTCGAAGCCTCGCGCCTCGACCCCGGCCAAGAGCTCGTCGGCCCGCTCGAAGGGCAAGCCCAAGCCGAACCCGCGCAAGCCGCGCCCTCGGTGACCAGCGAGAACAACACTGGACCCGTCCTGACGGCGGATGACGGGTCTGATGTTGTTCTCGGCGGACGCGTTCGAGTCCTCAGCTTTCCCGGGCCGCGGCAGCCTTGCGGTCGGCCTCGCGGGACTCCTGCAGACGCTCCTCCAGCCGGACCTGCGCCGCGATCTCGCGCTCGCGCACGAGCCAGTTGGGCGGGTCCGCCTGCAGCGCCTCGATCTCGGCGGTGGTCAGAGCGTCCGTGACGCCGCCGCGCGCGAGCCCGCTGATCGAGATGCGCAGCCGGCCGGCGATCACGCTGCGCGGGTGCGGCCCGTCACGGCGCAGGTCGACCAGCCACTGCGGCGGCGTGCGCTGCAGGTCGGTCAGCTCGTCGCGCGTGATCATCCGGTTCTGGAAGTCCTCCGGCGTCGCCGGCAGGTACACGTCGAGCTTGGCGGCGGCGGTCGACGCCTTCATCTCCTGGGACTTCTTCGCGGGTGTCACGCGTCAAGGGTAGGCCCGACGCCCACCACCCCTCACAACGTCCGAGGAAGTGTGCGCCAGGGCAGCCACTTCCTCGGACGTTGCGTGTCGGGCTGGGTCAGCGCTCGTCCAACCAGGTCAGCGCTCGGGCGGGACGGGGTTGGTGTGCCAGATGCGGTCGATGTAGTCGCGCATGCTGCGGTCGGACGAGAAGAACCCGGACCGCGCGACGTTGAGCACGGCCGACCGCGTCCACGCCTCGGTGTCCGCGTACGCGAGGTCCACGCGCTCCTGGGCGTCGATGTACGCCTGGTAGTCCGCGAGCACCAGGAACCGGTCCTCCGACAGCAGGTTCGACACGATGGGCTCGAACGTCGTCCGGTCGCCGTCGGAGAACGCCCCCGACGCGATGAGGTCGAGCGCGTGCCGCAGCGAGCGGTTCTTCTCGTAGTACGACGTCGGGTGGTAGCCGGCGTCGACGATCTCGGCGACCTCCGGCTCGAGCAGCCCGAACAGGAAGAAGTTGTCGTCGCCCACGAGCTCGCGGATCTCGACGTTGGCACCGTCGTCGGTGCCGATGGTCAGCGCCCCGTTGAGCGCGAACTTCATGTTGCCCGTGCCGGACGCCTCCTTGCCGGCGAGCGAGATCTGCTCCGACAGGTCGGCCGCCGGGATGAGTTTCTCCGCGAGCGTGACGTTGTAGTTGGCGGGGAACGCCACGGTGAGCCGGCCCTGCAGCGCCGGGTCCGAGTTGATCGTGCGCCCGACGGCGTTGATCAGGCCGATCGTCTGCTTCGCCATGCGATACCCGGGGGCGGCCTTGGCGCCGAACGCGAACGTGCGCGGCGTGACGTCCTCGATCTTGACCGCTCCGGACGTCACCTGGTCGTACAGCGTGACCACGTGCAGGAGCTTCAGGGTCTGCCGCTTGTACTCGTGCAGCCGCTTGACCATGACGTCGAGCATCGTGTCGGGGTCGATGGTGATGCCGTCGCGCTCGGCGAGGACGTCGACCAGCCGCAGCTTGTTGGCGCGCTTGACCTCGCGGAACGCCCGTCGGAACTCGGCGTCCTCCGCGAGCGGCTCCAGCTCCTTGAGGCGCTCGAGGTCGGTGACCCAGCCGTCGCCGATGGCCGCCGTGATCAGCTCCGACAGGCCAGGGTTGGCCAGGCGGACGAACCGGCGCGGGGTGACCCCGTTGGTGACGTTGGTGAACTTGTCCGGGTAGTAGTCGGAGAAGTCGTGCAGCACCTTGTCCTTGAGCAGCTGCGAGTGCAGCGCGGCCACGCCGTTGACCTTCGCACCGGCCACCGTGGCCAGGTACGCCATCCGGACGGCCCGCTCCGGGTACTCCGCGATGATCGACATGCGGCGCACGCGCAGCTCGTCGTCGGGGTACGTCTCGCGCAGCTCCTCCATGAAGTCCTCGTTGATCTTGTAGATGATCTCGAGGTGCCGCGGCAGCAGCTTGCCCAGCAGGTCGACGGACCACACCTCGAGCGCCTCGGGCAGCAGCGTGTGGCAGGTGTACGCGAAACACTTCTGGGTGATCGCCCAGGCGTCCTCCCACTCCCACTTGCGCTCGTCGACGAGGATCCGCATGAGCTCGGGGATCGCGATGACCGGGTGGGTGTCGTTGAGCTGGAAGATGATGCGGTCGGGCAGGTTGTGCAGGTCGAACTCCGGCGGCAGCACCTGGTCGATGAAGTCGCGCAGCGAGCACGCGACGAAGAAGTACTGCTGCTGGAGGCGGAGCTCCTTGCCCTGCGGCGTGGAGTCCTCCGGGTACAGCACCTTGGAGATGTTCTCCGCGAAGGTCTGCGCCCGGACCGCCTGCGCGTAGTCGCCGGCGTTGAAGATCTCGAGGTCGAAGGCCCGCGTCGCCCGCGCGCTCCACAGCCGCAGCGTGTTGACGCGCCCGTTCTCGTAGCCCGGGACCATGTAGTTGTACGGCACGCCGAGGACGCTCCAGCCCGGCACCCACCGCGAGCGCTCGACGCCCTCGTCGTCGTAGTGCTCGGTGTGGCCGCCGAAGTCCACCGTGACGGCCGACTCGGGGTGCGGGAACTCCCACGGCGAGCCGAGGGCCAGCCAGTTGTCGGGCTTCTCCACCTGCCAGCCGTCGACGAACGTCTGCCGGAAGATCCCGTACTCGTAGCGGATGCCGTAGCCGATGCACGGCACGTTCATCGTCGCCAGCGAGTCGATGAAGCAGGCCGCCAGCCGGCCGAGGCCGCCGTTGCCGAGACCGGGCTCGACCTCCGCCTCGCGCAGCTCCGCGAGGTCGATGCCGAGCGACTTCAGACCGTCCTCGACGACCCCCTCGAGGTCCGACGCCAGCAGCGCGTTGTCCAGCTGCCGGCCGAGCAGGAACTCCGCCGACAGGTACGCCACCGACTTCGCCTGGATCTCGAACTGCCGTCGCAGCGTCGCGATCCACCGCACCATCAGGTAATGGCGGACCGTCCGCGCCATCGCCAGGTACTTGTCGTTGACCGAGGCCTTGGTCAGGTCGGTGCCCTGCCCGAAGTTCAGCTCCCTGAGGAACTCGCGGACGAACCCCTCCACGGTGTGCTCGGGGGTGGCGATGGGTGTCGTGTTGTCCGTCACCCGTGCCACGGTAGCGGGCGAGTGTGAACTGGTCATGACATGGTGATCACTCGTAACAAACGGACTGGTCACACCGCTGCTGGGGATTCCGCTCGCCGGGGCCTGTCTCTAGGGTGGCTCTCAGGGAGGACCCTCCCGCTGCCGCCGACGAAGGAGCGCGTGCGCCCATGGTCGTCTTCCTCATCCGCGCGTTGATCTTCCTCGGTTCCGCCGCCCTCGGGCTGTGGATCGCCTCGCTGATCGTCGACGACTTCTCGGTGAGCGCCGAAGGCTTCCTCGTCGCGGTCGTCGTGTTCGCGGCCCTGCAGAGCATCCTCACGCCGTGGTTCGTCGTGATGACGCGCAAGTACGCCAACGCGCTCACGGGCGCGGTCGGGCTGGTCTCGACGGTGGTGTCGCTCTGGATCGCGACGCTTATCAACAACTCGATCACGATCAAGACGGGAACCGCCTGGGTCTTCGGCTCGCTCACGGTCTGGCTCGTCACCATGCTCGCCACGCTGGTCCTGCCGCTGATCTTCCTGCGCAACCGGATCGACAAGAACCGCGCGGCGACCGCCTGACGCTCAGGGGGTCGGCCTCACCAGCGGGAAGAGGATCGTGTCCCGGATGCTGAGCCCGGTCAGGTTCATGACCAGGCGGTCGACGCCCATCCCCATGCCCCCGGTCGGCGGCATCGCGTACTCGAGCGCGGTGAGGAAGTCCTCGTCGACCTGCATCGCCTCGGGGTTGCCGGCCGCGGCGAGCAACGACTGGGCCACGAGCCGGCGGCGCTGGTCCAGCGGGTCGATCAGCTCGGAGTAGGCGGTGCCCTGCTCGGAGGCGAAGATCACCAGGTCCCACTTCTCGGCCAGCCGCGGGTCGACGCGGTGCTCGCGGGTCAGCGGCGCGTTCTCCTTGGGGAAGTCGGTGTAGAAGACCGGCGTTGTCGTGGTGCTCTCGCAGAGCTCCCCGTAGATCTCCTCGAGCACGACGCCCCAGGTCGCGTCCGGCTCGAGCTCCAGGCCGATCGCGTCGGCGTGCCGGCGAAGGACCTCCAGGGGCGTGTCGGCGGTGATCTCGTCGCCGAGCTTCTCCGAGACCGCCTGGCAGACCGTCTTCACCGGCCAGGTGCCCGACAGGTCGTACTCGGTGAGGGTGCCGTCCGCGTCGGTCCGACGCGCGACCGGCGAGCCGTACACGGCGGTCGCGGCCTCCTGGATGATCTCCTGCGTCAGGACGCGCATGGTGTCGTAGTCGCCGTACGTCTCGTACAGCTCGAGCGACGTGAACTCCGGGTTGTGCTTGAAGTCGACGCCCTCGTTGCGGAACTGGCGGCCGATCTCGAACACCTTCTCCATGCCGCCGACGACCAGCCGCTTGAGGTGCAGCTCGGTCGCGATCCGCAGGTAGAGGTCCATGTCGTAGGCGTTGATGTGCGTCTCGAACGGGCGCGCGTTGGCACCGCCGTGGACCACCTGGAGCATCGGCGTCTCGACCTCGGTGAACCCGCGGGCGTGCAGCGAGTCGCGCACGCTGCGCACGACCGTCGCGCGCGTGTAGGCGATGTCGCGCGCGGCCGGCCGGACGATCAGGTCGACGTAGCGGGCGCGGATGCGCGCCTCGGGGTCGATGAGGCCCTTGTGCTTGTCGGGCAGCGGCCGCAGCGACTTGCTGGTGATCTGGAGCGACCGGGCCCGAACCGAGAGCTCCCCCCGACGGGTGGTGACCACCTCGCCGGTGACACCGACGTGGTCGCCCAGGTCGATGTCGTGCCGCCAGAGGTCGAGGTCGTCGGGGCCGACGAAGTCCGCACCGACCATGACCTGGAGGTCGCCGGTGCCGTCGCGCAGCGTGCCGAAGCCCAGCTTCCCGCCGTCGCGCTTGCGGATGAGCCGGCCCGTTACCGACACGGTCCGCCCGGTCACCGTGTCGGGGGGAAGGTCCCCCGCCTCGGCGCGCACGGCGGCCAGCGTGTGCGTGCGGGGGTACGTGACCGGGTACGGGTCGATGCCGCGGGCGCGCAGGCGATCCGCCTTCTCGCGGCGCACCCGTTGCTGCTCCGGGAGCCGGTGGGCCGACAACGCCTCCTCGACCGCGTCCGGGGCCTGCGGGATCTGCGCCTCGACGGCCGCCGCGTACTCGTCCCCGGCTCGGTCCAAGGCGTCGGTGGTCTTCCCCCGCCGGTTCAGCAGGCGCAGCGACGGCCGCGTGAGGAAGCCCTCGGCGCTGCCCGCGGCCGTGCCGACGCGCGGCAGGTCCGAGGTGTACTCGAAGCAGATGAAGCGCGGCTGCCACTCGGGCAGGTACTTCGCGTTCGAGCGGTACAGCGACTCGAGCTGCCAGTTGCGGCTGGCGAGCACCAGGGACTGCCGCCAGAGCCGCGCGATGGGCCCGGCGCCCACCTCGGCGCCGCGCTCGAACGCCTCGCGGAACATCGCGAAGTTGAGCGACACCCGGCCCGCGCCGAAGGCGGTCGCCCGCTCGGCCAGCGACGCCAGCATGAGCTCGACCAGCCCGTTGTCGGCGGTCGGGTCGCGACGCATGAGATCCAGCGAGACGCCTGTGCGCCCCCACGGGACGAAGCTGAGGAACCCGCGCAGCCGCCCGTCGTCGTCGAACGCCTCCACCAGCACGCAGTCGCCGTCCAGCCGGTCGCCCAGCCGGCCGAGGGCCATCGAGAAGCCGCGCTCGTCGCCCCCGTCCCCGCGCCACTGCGCGGCCGCCGCGTCGAGCGCCGCGAACTGCTCGGCGTCGAGCGACTCGTGCTTGGACACCCGGGTGGTGTACCCGCGCCGCTGGAGCCGGGTCACCGACTGCCGCACGGCCTTCATGCCGGCGCCGGCCAGCGAGAACGTGGACATGTCGAGGATGGCCTCGTCGCCGATCTCCCAGGCGGTCAGCCCGGCCTCGGTGTACGCGAGCGCGCCCGCGGTGCCCGCGCCCATCACCGCAAGGGACCACCCGTTGGTCCGAGCCTGCCGGCGCCACTGGTCGATCGCGGCCGCCCAGGCCAGCGGATCGCCGACCGGGTTGCCGCTGGCCAGGCTCACCGAGCCGACCACTCGGTAGGACACCCCCGCCCGCGCCGTCGCGGCCTCCCCCGACTCCCAGACCACCGACTTGTCGCGCCGCGTGGCGAAGTACCCGAGCGAGTCCTCGGACCCGAACTCCCGCAACAGCGTGCGGACCCGCGCCTCGTCGGCGGCGTCGAGCGTGTGCGTGTACGCCGGCGAGCGGAACAGCAGGACGGTCGAGCCGACGACGGTCGCCGCCGCGAGCAGGTTGATCACCGCGCGCACCCACAGCGGCGCGGTCGCGGCGCTCGCGTCGTCCACCTCGCCGATGTCGCCGAGCATGCTGTCCCACACGAACAGGGCGGACGAACCCGTGGTGGGCGCGTGGCCGAAGGTCGCGACCAGCCACGAGCCGACGACGAGCACCACCACGCCGCCCACGAGGAACAGCGCGAGCGCCCGCAGGAAGCTGCCCCGGACCGCCTTGGCCCCGAACTGCCGACGCGAGCGCAGCAGCACGACGAGGACCGCGGTGATGAGCACGAAGCCGATCAGGTTGACCGGCGAGCCGCCCTCGAGCAGCCGCAGGACCCGGTCGAGCTGCGGGAGCACCACCCACCAGACGACGAGGATCCACCAGGCCGACCGCATCCGGCGGTGCAGGGCGATCCCGACGCTGGCGAGCAGCGCCGCGTAGACGAGGTTCGGGATGATCGGCAGCGCCAGCATCGAGACGAGGTCGTCCTCGCGCGCGAAGTACTGCCGCCACGGGGGGACCGCTGCGGCGACCAGCACCAGGGCGCTGGCCAGGAACATCACCGCGGCGAACCGGTCAGGCCACCGGTCGTCGAGGCGGTCGCTGTCGCCGACCTTCGGGCGGCGGTCCAGGGGCACGGCGACCGCCGCGTCGTCCCCGCCGGTCGTGGTGACGACCTCGGCCATGTACTCCCCGCTCTCCGTGCGCCGCCCGCCCGGCGAGCCTTCAGTGGAACCTAACGGCGCACGGAGGAACACGCTAGATCGCTCCCTCGGACGCGCCCGCACATCGTCGGGAACTCGGGTGCCCTCGGGTCCGTCCGCGTGGGTACTGTCTCGGCATGGCGCGCGGAGGCGGGATGCTCGAGGTCGAGCTCCTCGATGATGACGGCGCCCCCGCACCGAGCCCCGAGCATCGCCGCATCCCCCGACGGTGGCTCGTCGTGGCCGGCATCGCCACCGTCATCACCGTCGCCCTGACCCAGTGGGTCGGGGCGGCCCGCGAGCGCGCCGCGATGGCGCAGCTGGCCGAGGTGCCGGGGGTGCTCAGGCCGGTCGACGACACCCTGGTGGTCGCGCGCCGGGTTCCCCCAGCCGAGCTCGGCGTGCTGTACGCCGACACCGGCGGCGTCGTGGACGTCGCCGGCGACGGCTCGCAGACCATCACCTGGAACGGGTGGACCACGGAGCTGACCGGCGCCGATGAGAGGTTCGCCGACGCCGAAGGGGACGTGCTCGTCGGCACGACGTGCGAGCTGGACAGCGCTCCGGGCGCTGAGCCCAGCACGGCCTCGCACCTGGTGTGCCTGGTCACCGACGGAGGCTCGATCGTCGACGGCGGGAGCGGGTTCGCCGAGGTCCCGGCTACCGCGCGCCGGGTCGTGGTCCTGTCCGCCGACGACGGCACCGTGCTCGCGCAGTGGCCGGTCGACCGAGGCGACAGCATGGCGCTCTTCTCCGGCGGCGTGGTGCTCGGGTCCGCCACCCCCCGGGACATCACCCTCACGGCGTACGTCTCGCTCACCGGCGAGCAGCGGTGGTCGCACGTGGACCGGCAGCCCGAGGGGTTCGCCCTCTCGGACTCGGGTGTGCGGTACGTCTCGATCTTCCGCGCCGGGGAGCTCCTCGGGTACGCCCCGTCGGGCGGATCGCTGCAGCTGGTCGGTACGGACGGCACCGTGGTCCGCCGGATGAGCGACACGGTCGGCGACGGCAGCTGGGGCTGGATGACCGATCCGCGCACGGGCCTGCTCGTCATGCAGAGCGTGGACGCGACGGGCTCCCCGCGGACGACGTTCGTCGCGGCCGACGGCGACCCGGACAGCGACGTGACGGTCGACGGGCAGCCGCTGCGGGTGACGGTCGACGACGGCAGCGTCCGCGGACTGCTCCTGACGTCCGCCGATGGCGTGCACGCCTGGGACGCCGGCACCGGCGCGAGCCGGTGGACGCACGACGTCGGGCTCGTCTCGAACGCCCTCGTCCTGCGCGGCGGCGTCTACCTCGCGACCAGCCGGGAGGTCGTCGCGCTCGACGGCCGCACCGGCCGGGTCCTGTGGACCACCGGCCGGGCGACCGACCTGGAGCCGCGCGCCGTCCTGACCGACGGGCAGCATGTGCTGGCAGCACTCGGCGGGGCGACCCCCGCACTCGTGGCCTACGACCCTGCGGGCGGTCACGAGGTCTTCCGGGCGCCGTACCCGCCCGGCGTCACCGAGGTCACGGCGATCGGCCGCAGGTTGGTCGGACGTGACCTGGCTGCCGACGAGTACGAGGTGCTCGAGTGAGCGGGCCGCGCCCGGTCGCCGTCCGCGTCGTCGTCGCGTGGGCTGTCCTGGTCGCCGCCGGTCTGATCGGCTGCGCCGCCGTCGTCGTCGCCCACGCCTGGGTGCCGGTGACCTCGTGGGAGAACAACTTCGTCGACCGCGGCGTGTTCGCCGTAGCCGAGCTCCTCGTCGCGATGGCACTCATGCTCGCGTTCGGCGCGCGGGCGCTCCGGCGGGCCGGGCGGACGGTACTGGTCTCGTCGCCCTTCGTGATGCTGCTGCTGGCCGCCGTCTGGGGAGCCATCGACTCGTTGGTCGAGCGCTCGGCCGGCTCCGCGACCGTCGCCGCGGCGTGCCTCGCCGCGGGCGGCGTCCCCTTGCTCCTCCTGAGGACCGCGCCGGCGCGCGCGTGGGTCGTGTCGATACCACGCCCGCCCCGCGACCCCCGCGCGGCGCGGATCTCAGCCGAGTGGCAGACCCGCCTCAGCCCCTACGCGGCGCGCCGCCCGCTGGTGGTCCAGCTCGCACGCCTGAGTGCCTGGCTGTCGTTCGTCGTCCTCTTCGTGTCCTGGGTCTTCGGGGCGGTGAACGGGCCGACGACCGGGTGGGTCCTCGCGGCCGTCGGGACCACGGGCTTCGCGGCCTCGATCGTCCTGTGGCGACGGTCGATGCGGGCGGCGCGAGACGACCTCGCGGCGCAGCACGGCCTGCCGCCCGGCTCGTGCCGCTGGGTCGAGTTCGGCGACCTGGTCGTCTTCGACGCGACGCTCGCGCGCGCCGTGCGGACCCACAGCCCCGCCCGCTGACGGCGCCCCTCAGAAGGCGTCGCGCCGCTCGACCCACGAGGTCTCCGCGGAGGAGATCGAGTCGACGACCGTCCGCGGCGGCGGGGTGTGCCGCTCCGTGCCGCACCGCCGGCACCGCCAGGTGGGGTTGTCCGCGGTCGACGCCGCGACGAGCACGAATGGATGGTCGACGGGGGGCTCGCACACCCACCACGTGCGACTCGGTGGGCGCTCCGGCGCGCTCCGGTCCCGGACCGCGCCGACGACCGCGCCGGCCTCGACCGACGCCACCAGGGCCAACGCCATGGCAAGGAGGGCCTGGCCGATGCCGAACTCGCCGCCGACCGTCATCCGGAGCACGAGGCCCACCACGGCGCCGAGCGCGAGCACCACCACCGTCGACCGGGAGATCAGCCGTCGTCGCCGCACGGCGCGCCTCCACTCGTCGCCTCGCGGCGACCTCGGGCTCCCTCCCGACCGAGTGTCCTCCTCGGTCCGGAGGCCGGGAAGGGCGTCGCGGCGTCACCCGGGAAAGCGAGAGGCGCACCGCGTGACCGCGGTGCGCCTCTCTGATGTGCGCCCGAAGGGACTCGAACCCCCAACCTTCTGATCCGTAGTCAGATGCTCTATCCATTGAGCTACGGGCGCATGGCCCCGCAGGGCCGGAGACGACGATACAGGCCAGAGGCCCGGTCGCCCAAACCGGATGGCCGTGACCCGGGACACGGTCGTGGCAGGATCGCGGCCATGACGACCACGCACCGGTTGGGCACCGGGGGCGGCCGCTGGGGCATGCGGGCCGACGTGCTGCGGCACGGCGACGGCCGCGACAGCAGCCGCGTCGGCTACGTCGAGCTGTTCTTCGACCTCGTGTTCGTCTTCGCGGTGACGCAGCTGTCGCACTCGCTGATCGCGCACCCCGACCTCACCACGCTGCTGCACACCCTGGTGCTCGGATGGGCGGTGTGGTGGCTGTGGATCGACACCACGTGGGTGACCAACTGGCTGGACCCCGACAAGGTGCCAGTCCGCACGATGCTGCTGGTCCTGATGCTGCTCGGGCTGGTCATGTCGAGCGCGATCCCGGAGGCGTTCGAGTCGAAGCCGCTGGTGTTCGCGGTCCCGTTCGTCGCGATCCAGCTCGGGCGCACCCTGTTCACCCTCTGGGCGATGGGCCGGCACTGGCCCGAGAACGCCGTCAACTTCGTGCGGATCGCCGTCTGGCTGGGCGTCTCCGGCGCGTTCTGGATCGCCGGTGCCCTCGCCGACGAGCACGTGCGGCTCGTGCTCTGGGTGATCGCCGCCCTCATCGACCTCGTCGGCCCCCGCGCCCTGTTCTGGGTGCCGTTCATGGGACCGACGGACCCCACGACGTGGGCCGTGCGGGGCGACCACATGGCCGAGCGCGTGTCGCTCTTCCTCATCATCAGCCTGGGCGAGTCGATCATCGTGACCGGCACGGCGTTCGCGGAGCTGGAGCTGACCGGCACGACGCTGCTCGCGTTCCTCGCCGCGTTCGTCAGCACGGTGCTTATGTGGCTGCTGTTCTTCGACCGGTCCGAGCAGTCCGCCACGGCCTACTTCTCCCGGCAGGACGAGCCCGGCATGGTCGCGCAGACGGCCTACACCTACGTGCCGTTCCTGCTGATCGTCGGCATCGTCCTGACCGCGGTCGCCGACGAGCTCGTCCTGCAGCACCCGCTGGGCCACACGAGCACGTGGACCGCGGGGCTGGTCTGCGGGGCGGCGGCGGTCTACCTGCTGGGCAACGCCTTCTTCCGACGAGCGACCGGCGGCCGGTGGTCCTTCCCGCACCTCACCGGCGTCGTCGTGGTGCTCGCGGTGTTCCTGCTGCGGGACGCCCTCACGCCGCTGGCGCTGAACTGGGTGTCCAACGCGGTCCTGCTCGCGGTCATCGTCGGCGACATCGTGCTGAGCCGGAGACAACGAAAGCCCGGTCCGAGGGACCGGGCTTTCTGAGAGCGGAGACGGTGGGATTTGAACCCACGGAAGGCTTACGCCTTCACGACCTTAGCAGGGTCGCGCACTAGACCGGGCTATGCGACGTCTCCAGGACCAGCACAGGGTACCCGTGCGGGTGGCCCACCTCCAAAGCGGGGTCTGACCTGCGGCGGCGCGTCGTTTCATTCCCGGCGTCGACCGTGAACATCGCCACAGCTTGCCGACTGCAACTTTCTGAGGGACGGCTGAGAGGATCGCTGCGGACCCGGCCGAAAACTCGTTGACCGGCCCCGGCGGCACTGGTGTGCTGATCCCGGCGCCCGTCTCGTCGGGTCCGCCCTCGGACCCCCAGCGGTCCCCCTCTCCCCTGGCGAAGCCGCCCCCCTTCTCCTCATCGGAGTGCTCTATGTCCGAGCCTGCCCTCACGACCGTCGCGGACGCTCCGTCGACGACCGAGACCCCCGATTCCCGCCGCTGGCTGATCCTCGGGATCATCGCCATCGCGCAGCTGATGATCGTCCTCGACTCGTCGATCATGAACATCGCCCTGCCGTCCGCCGCGAAGGACCTCGGCATCGCGTCGGCGGACCTCCAGTGGGCGATCACGTCGTACACCCTGGCGTTCGGTGGACTGCTGCTGCTCGGTGGGCGCATCGCCGACTACCTCGGCCGCAAGACCACGTTCGTCATCGGCCTGGTCGGCTTCGCCTTCGCCTCCGGCCTCGGCGGCGCCGCGGCGACGGAGGGCCTGCTCTTCGCCGCTCGCGCTCTGCAGGGCGCGTTCGCCGCGCTGCTCGCGCCCGCCGCCCTCGCGCTCATCACGGTGACCTTCACGGAGGGCCGCGAGCGCGCCAAGGCGTTCGGCGTGTTCGGCGCGATCTCTGGCGGTGGCGCTGCGATCGGCCTGCTGCTCGGCGGCGTGCTCACCGAGTACCTCAACTGGCGCTGGTGCCTGTTCGTCAACCTGCCGATCGCGCTGGTCACCGGCGCGCTCGCCGTCCGCTACCTGCGCGAGTCCAAGGCGCCCGGCGACACCAGGCTCGACGTCCCCGGCGCCATCCTGGCCAGCCTCGGCCTGGCCACGCTGGTCTACGGGTTCACCGAGGCCGCCAAGCAGGAGGTCCGTCCGGACGGCACCCTGGCGACGGTCGGCTGGACCGACCCCACCGTGCTCGGCTTCCTCGGGTTCGCGGTCCTGTGCCTGGTGGCGTTCGTTGTCGTCGAGACCCGGGTGAAGAACCCGCTGCTGCCCATGCGCGTCGCGCTGGACCGCAACCGCGGCGGCTCGTACCTGGTGTTCTTCCTGGTCGGCGCCGGGCTGTTCTCGATGTTCCTGTTCATGACGCTCTACTTCCAGAACGTCCTGGGCTACACGCCGCTGAAGGCCGGCTTCGCGTTCCTGCCGTTCAGCATCGGGATCATCGCCATGGCCGGCGTGGTCGCGCAGCTGCTGCCGCGCGTCGGGCCGAAGCCGCTCATGCTCGTCGGCCTGGCCCTGGCCACCACCGGCATGCTCCTGCTGCTCCGCACCACGCCCGAGTCGTCCTACGCCACGAGCGTGCTCCCGGGCATCGTCGTGATGAGCCTCGGCATGGCTGCGGTCTTCATCCCGGCGTCGAGCACGGCGCTCGTGGGGGTCGGCAAGCACGACGCCGGCGTCGCCAGCGCCCTGCTCACCACGTCGCAGCAGGTCGGCGGCTCGTTGGGCCTCGCGCTGCTGAGCACGTTCTCCCTCAGCGCGACGGCGAACAAGCTGGCCGACCTCACCGCCGGCGGGGCCGACGCGTCGGCGGCGACGACGCTCGCGACCGCCCAGGTCGCCGGTTTCCACGTGGCGTACCTCGGCGGGGCGATCCTGCTGGCCCTGGGCTTCGTCGCGGCGCTGACCCTGATCACGGCCAAGAAGGACGACCTGCCGGCCGAGTCGGCGGTCGCCGCCTAGGCAGTCCGTGGGGGCGGCGGGTACGCCCGCCGCCCCTCCGCCGCGAGCCGCGCGATCTCCTCGAGACGCGCGGCTCGCGTCGTCTCACGCTTGGCGTGCACGAGCCACTCGAGGATCGTGCGGCGGGCAGAGGGCGGGAACGCGTCGAACTGCGCGCGCGAGCCCGGGTAGTGGTCGAAGGCCGCGGCGAGGTCGTCCGGCACGACCAGGTTCTCGACGTCGTCGAGCAGCGTCCACGAGCCGTCCGCCTTCGCCGCGTCGATGAGCGCCCGGCCCGCGTCGGTCATCCGGCCGTCGGCCTCGAGCCGCACGATCCGCTCCTTGTTGGTCCGCGCCCAGCCGCTGCCCGGCTTGCGCCGCGTGAACCAGAGCGCGCGGCGCTCGTCGTCGATCGTGCGGCCCGCCGAGTCGATCCAGCCGACGCAGAGCGCCTCCTCGACCGCCAGCTCGTACTTCACCGCGGGCCGCCCGGTGGGCGCCTTCCACGACACCAGCCACGCGCCCGACGACGTCGCGTGGTTGGCCAGGAGCCAGTCCCGCCACTCCTGCACCGTCTCGACGTGCACCCACGGGGCGTCGTCCCTGCCGACCATGCGCTCCCTCCTCTGCGGTGCTACGGCGCGGAGTAGCGGGCCGTGGCCGCGATGGTTCGCGCGCGGTCGGCGCGCGTGAGCTCGCGTTCCGTGGTCGTGACCTCGCGGTCGTCGTGGCGCAGGTTCTGCTGGGCCAGGCCGACCTCGCGGTCGGCGGCGACGGCGGCCTTGCCGGCGGCCGCGAGCCGGCGGCGGACCTCGGCCAGCTCGCGGACCAGGTCGTCCTCCTCCTCGTGCGCGCGCCTGGCGGCCTCCTCGGCCCGGGACACCTGCGCGGCGGAGTCGTCGCGGGCGGCGACGGCAGCGTCGTGCCGCTCCCGTGCCTCCCGTGCGGCCCGGTCGGCCTTCTCCCAGGCGGCCTGGGCCTCGTCCCGCGCGCGCTGCTCGCGCTCCTCCCGGCGCTGGCGTCGCTCGCGCTCGGCGCGGGACTCCGCGCTCTCCTCGGGCTCGGGCGCCTGGTCGGCGGTCGCGCGCGTGGGGCGGGAGGCGCCCGAGCCGCCGACGACGGTGAGGCGCGGACGGGCGGGCGGCTTGCGCGGCGCCGCGTCCACCTTCGTCGACGAACCTGCCGACGAGCTCCCACCCGTCGTCACCGATGCGCCGCCCGCACTGCCGAAGCCTGAGTACTCGCGCGCCGCCGTGAGCCGTCCGGAGACGACGTCCCGGGCGACCTCCGGGTCCGCCAGAGCCGCGGTGAGCGTGGCGTCGAGCTCCTGCGTGACGGCGTCGCCGATCTTCTGCTGCGCCAGGCGCCGCGCCCGGGCCACCAGCGAGCGGACCAGCTGGCGGCGTTGCGACGACAGCTCGCGCAGGGCCGGGCCGTCGAGCGACTTCTCCGCCTCGCGCAGGCCCTCGCCGAGCGCGACGATCTGGCCCGCGAGGGCGGGGTCGTCGCGGACCAGCAGGTTGACCAGCCAGGCCGAGACCGTCGGCTTGCGCAGGTCGCCGATGGCGGCCGCGAGCTCCTTGTCCCCGTCGGCCTTCGCCGCCTTGACGGCTGCCGTGCGTCGCGGAATGAAATCCGCCGGTGCTCCCCCGTAGAGGTCGTCGACGACGTCGTCGAAGTCGCTCATGGTCCGACCCGCGGGGTCTCCAGCTCGAAGCGGACCTTGCGCTGCGGCACGGACGCCTCGAGCAGGCGGACGCGGACGTCCTCGCCGAGGGGCAGACCGGCGCCCTCGATGCGGCCGCGGACCGCGGGGTCGCGCAGCTGGACGATGCCGGCATCGCGGTCGGCGCGGACGTCGACGATCGCGCCCTCGAACACCTCGCCCTCCCGGCCCGTGAGCAGGGCGGCCTCGACGAGGTCGATGCACCCGCGCTCGAACTCGGCGGCGTGCTTGTCCCCCGACGCCATGAGCCCGGGCAGCTCAGGCAGGGCGTCGCGGACCCACGTGGGGACGGGCGTGCCAGCACTGAGGGCCAGGCAGGTCTCGCCGACGAACCGGTCCACCAGTCGGCGCAGGGGTGCGGTCGTGTGCGCGTAAGGCGCGGCGATCGCCGCGTGCATCGTGAACGCGGGCAGCTCGCCGTCGAACGCGACGTAGGCGGCGCCGCGCAGCAGCGAGGTCGCCTCCGTGAGCAGGGCCGCGTGCGCGGGGTTGGCGGCGTCCAGGTCCCGGATGACGTCCCCCGGGGTAGCGCCGTCGGGCCACGGCACGCCGAGCGCGTGGGCGGACAGGCGCAGGCGCGCGACGTCCCGGGGGTCGGCGTCGGGCAGGGTGCGCAGGATGCCCACGCGGCCGTCGAGCATCAATCGCGCTGCGCACATGCCGGTGAGCAGGGAGATCTGCGCGTTCCACTCCTCGACCGGCAGGGTCGCGCGGCTGCCCAGCCTCCAGACGCCGTCGGTGCCCTGCTCGACCACCTGCTCCGGCGTGGGGAGGGTGATGCCGCCGCGCGCGCGTTCCGCCGCCTCCCGCAGGGTGCCGATCTCGCGCAGCAGCCGCAGCGACTCGTCGGCGGAGCCGTCGTCCAGAGCGGTCTGGGCGCCGACGTACGTCAGCTGAGCGCGACTCCGTACCGAGGCGCGCACGACGGTCGTGGACACGGGCTGACCCTCGGCATCGAGGTCGATGGTCCAGAGCAGCGCCGGGGTCACCTGGTCGGGGAGCAGGCTCGCGGCACCCTCGGACAGCACGGGCGGGTGGAGCGGCGTGCGGCCGTCGGGGGCGTACAGGGTCTCGACGCGGTCGCGGGCCTCGTCGTCGATCGCGCCGCCGGCCTTCACCCACGCGGCGACGTCGGCGATCGCGTACTGCACGCGGAATCCGTCGCGCCGCCGGGCGAGGTGGACGGCCTGGTCCAGGTCCTTCGAACCCTCGGGGTCGATGGTGACGAACGGGACGTCGGTGGCGTCGACCCGCGGGAGGTCCGGCCCGCTGCGGATCACGGACGCCGCCTCCGCGAGCACCGCCGGCGGGAAGTCGGCGGGGACGTCGAGCTCGCGGCGCAGGGCGTCGAGACCCCGTCGGACGAGGACGTCGACCGCCTCCCCCTGCGCCTCCTGCGGCGGGCGGGCGTGCAGCTGGACGTGGCGTCGGGGCACGTCGCGAGCCTAGGCGGGCGGCGGCGCGCACGCCCGTCATATGCGGGTGGCTCGTCGACGGGAGGATGGCCCTCGCGCGCCGTCGGCGGCGAGGGCCATCCGTTCCGTCTACGGGGCCAGGGTGATGCGCCCACCGGTCGGGACCGGGTACGGCGCGGCCTGGCTCGAGTGATTGCCCAGGTAGGCGATGAGCACGTCGAGGTCGCTCTTGCCGACGAACACCTTGGTGCCGTTGCGGATGGCGGTGAATCCGTCGCCGCCCCCGCCGAGGAACTCGTTCATGGCGACGCGGTAGGTCGCCGTCGGGTTCACCGGCACGCCGTTGATCGCGACCGAGACCAGTCGGTTCTCGTTGAGCGCCCCGGTCGGCCGAATGACCTCGCTGACGTTCGCCGAGACCTGCAGGACCTTGGGCGCGCTGCCCTGGCCCACCCACTGCTGGCCGAACATCGTGATCACGTCCGCCCCGGACATCGAGATCACGTTCATGATGTTCGTGAACGGCTGGACCGTGAAGGCCTGACTGTAGGTCTGGGCACACGGCGCCGTGGCGGGGACGCAGACGAAGTCGCCACGGATGCCCCCGGGGTTCATGATCGCGAAGTCGGCGCCACCGGTGTTGAGCGGGTCCGTCTTCAAGCCCTCCAGCTGCGCGTCGGCGATGAGGTCGCCGGCCGGCGACTCGCCCGACGCCGGGCACAGGGTGGTGTTGCAGCCGCGGCCGAGGATCGTGCCGCCGATGTAGCCGACGACCGTGTTGGCGATCGGACCGAGGTAGGTGTTGTAGCGGCCGATGATGTCGGTCTCCGCCTGTGCGGGCGTGACGTCGCGGAGGACCGGCATGTTCGTCGCGACCACCGACGGACGGACGATGTCCTTGGTCCGTGGGTCGTACTTCAGCTCGATGTCCGTGTACAGGCGCCCGAACGACGAACCGCTGGTCACCATGCGCGGCTGGCCCAGGGGGTCGGGGATGTTGCACGTGTACGCGGTGTGCGTGTGCCCCGTGACGATCAGGTCGACGGCCGGGCTGATCTGCTGGGCGATCGGCACGATCGCGCCGCTCAGGCCGAGGCCACCGCCAGCGTTGCAGTCGTAGTTGTAGGAGCTGCTGGCGGGCGTGCCGCCCTGGTGCAGGAGGACCACGATCGACTGCACGCCCTCGCGCTGCAGCTCCGCCGCGTACTTGTTGGCGGTGGACACCTCGTCGAGGAACGAGAGGCCTTGCACGCCTGCCGCGGTGACGATGTCCGGGGTGCCCTTGAGCGTCATGCCGATGAAACCGATCTTCACGCCGTCGAGCTTCTTGACGACGTACGGCTGGAACAGGGTCTCGCCCGTCGCGTCGACCACGACGTTCGCGGACAGGAACGGGAAGTCGGCTCCCGTGAACGAGCCGGGCCCGGCGGGACAGCTGTCGGCGGCGGGCGTGCCGTCCGGGTTGGTGCGACAGCCGCCGTTCTGCATCCGCTTGAGCTCGGTCGAGCCCTCGTCGAACTCGTGGTTGCCGACGCTGGTGACGTCGAGCTCGAGCGCGTTCATCGCCTCGATGGTCGGCTCGTCGTGGAACGCCCCGGAGAGCAGCGGGCTTGCGCCGATCAGGTCACCAGCGGCGACGGTCACCGAACGGTCGTGGCCCTGCCGCGCCTGCGCCAGGTGCGTCGCGAGGTAGGCGACGCCGCCGACCGTCTGCGCGACCGTCGTGCCGTCCGGGTTGAGCCGGGTCACCGTGCCCGACGACCCCGTCGGTGGCTCCAGGTTGCCGTGGAAGTCGTTGATGGCCAGCAGCTGGATGTCCTTGTACCTCTGCTCGCCGGGATCACCGGGCCCGTGCTCCGCGAACGCAGGCGCCGCCAGCAGTCCTGACGCCGCGGCGAGCCCCGCCGCAGCAATCGTCGTTCCGAGTCGCACGGACCATCGAGACATAGGTTCCTCCGACGTCGTCGTCGAGCACGATGCAAGGAGGTTGATGCTCCCACCCGTCGGCCGACTTGGGAATGGGGCAAAAGGGTGTGATGTCCACGACCCGACAACGGCCCAGCGAGCCGAACTCCGCGCGGTCTCCTAGCCTGCGGGGATGCTCCAGCCGATGTTCCGCCGCCGAGCCCTCCTGCGGGCCGTCGGCTTCGGCGTGGGCGTATCCGTGCCCGTCTTCCTCCTCGCCTACCTGGTGCGCGCGGAGGCGCCCGGGCTGATCCGGTTCGACGAGGAGACGATCGCCGCCGCGACCTCGTTCACCCGTGAGCACCCGGCATTCCTCCGGACGCTCCTGGTGTGGCAGAAGCTCCTGCAACCGGTGTGGGTCAACCTCGCCGGTGGCCTGGTGTGCCTGTGGGTCTGGCGACGGCACGGCCTGGCCACCCGGGCGATGTGGGCCTTCGTCACCCTGATGTCCGCGTGGGTGCTGCAGATCGGTGCGAAAGGGCTGGTGCAGCGGGCCCGCCCCGTGGTGGACGACGCCCTCGAGCACGCCCCCGGGTCGAGCTTTCCCTCCGGGCACGCGACGAACACCGCCGCAGCGGCCGTCACGCTCACGCTTCTCGTGTGGCCCTTGCTCGGACGGCGTGGCCGGGTCGTCGTCCCGGTCGTCGCCGCCGCCGTCACGCTGATCACCGCCGCGGACCGCGTGTTCCTCGGCGTGCACTACCCGTCCGACGTCGTCGCCGGCATGCTGCTCGGCACCTCGATGGCCGGCGCCTCGTACATCGGCTACCAGGGCTGGAGCCTGCGGCCCCCCACTGAAGGGATCTCATGACGCTCCTCGTCGGCGAGACGAAGAAGCCCAGCTCCGTCCGGACGTTCGTGCACCGCTACGAGCTCGACACCTCCCGCCCCGCGTTCGGCTCGGCGTGCCGCGATCTCGCCACGCGGGCTGTGCTCCCAGGCGTCCTGTGGTGGCTCGTCATGGTCGGGATCGGCCTTCTCATCGTGGGGCCGCTGCACGACCTGCCCGCGGAGACCGGGGTCAACAGGTGGTTCGAGGCCCGCCGCGCCGCCGGCCTGAACTCCCTCACGCTGTGGCTGTCGAACTTCGGTCAGACGCAGTACGCCATCGCCGTGTGCGTGCTCGTGGTGGCGCTGTTCTGGTGGCGCACCCGGCAGTGGTGGCTGGCCGTGGTCCCGGCGATCGCGCTCGGACTGCAAGCGATCCTCTTCTACACCTCCTCGCTGCTGGTCGGCCGCGGGCGGCCCGACGTCGCACTGCTGGACGACTCGCCCCCCACCACGGCGTTCCCGAGCGGCCACACCAGCGCCTCGGCGGCGCTCTACGTGTCGCTCGCGCTGCTCTCCCAGCGGATCACCCGACCGTGGCTGCGGTGGGGACTGACGGTGATCTGCCTTCTCGTCCCGGTCGCAGTGGCGACGGCCCGCCTCTACCGCGGCATGCACCACCCCACGGACGTGCTCGTCGGCATGGCGAACGGGCTCGTGTGCGCGTTCCTCGCCTGGCGGTACCTGCGCCGGGACGTGTGAGCCCCTCGAAGGCGCTACCCGTGGACGGTGACGAACGGCGGGGTCCGACGGGCGGAGGGCGTGGGATTCGAACCCACGAGAACGGGGTTGTCCCGCTCCAACGGTTTTCAAGACCGTCTCTTTCGGCCGCTCAGACAGCCCTCCCGCGCGGGCCTCGAGCCCGTCGCGGCACGAGTCTCCCACAAGCCCTGGCGCCGACGTGGTCTAGACCAGTCGAGTCGCCCGCGCGTCACCGACCCGTCCTGGAGGCGGCCAGGCAGCGTTCCGTCGTCGCTCTCTCCGGGGGCTGCATGCACGCCCCCCGCGCAGTTCGTCGCGGCGGCCGGCAAGCTGCCGGCGACGGTGACCATCGCGAACACCGGCGGACGTCCGTCGCCACCGCCGGGCAGCGAGGTCCGGTCGGGCGCGGCCCCCGCGGACACCGACCGAACGCTCCCGTCGTGGGCCAGCGCGCGGAGGCAGGCCCGTCCGGACGGGTTGCGAGCCTTCTGGTCTAGACCTCATGATGAGTGTCGCACCGTGCGGTGGACAACCGGTCAAGGCGCGCACGAGGCACACGACGGAGCGGGGTTGCGCGTGGACGAGTGGGAACACAGTGCCGGTCACAAGTACCTCGTGGTGCGCGACCACCTCGCCGACCTCGTCGCGCAGGAGCTCCGGGTGGGCGACGCGATCCCCTCCGAGCGCCGCCTCAGCCAGCAGTTCGGCCTCTCGCGGATGACCGTGCGGCAGGCGGTCGACACGCTCGTCAGCGACGGTGTGCTCGTCCGCGAGCACGGGCGCGGCACGTTCGTCGCACCCCAGCGCATCGACTTCGAGATGCGGCTGACCTCGTTCGGCGAGGAGATGCGCCGTCGCGGCATGGAGCCGGCGACGACGGTGCTGACGGCACAGGTGGTTGCCGCGACCCCTGACGTCGCGACCGCGCTCGATATCGAATCGCGGCAGAGGGTGCACTTCCTGTACCGCGTGCTCAGCGCCGACGGCACGCCCATCTGCATCGAGCAGGTCTGGGTGCCCGTCGCGCTCGCGCCCTCGCTCCTCGACGCCGGACCGCCCGCGAGCATGTACGGGGCGTTGCGCGACCTGGGCCTGGCACCCGAGTGGGGCGAGGACACGCTGTCAGCCGACGAGGCCACCGACACCGAGGCGTCGCTGCTCGGGCTGGGCGACGCCCGGGTGGTGCTGCGCGCCGAGCGCCGCACCCACTCCGTCGACGCGGCGATCATGTTCTCCCGCGCCTGCTACCGCGCCGACCGCTACAGCGTCCGGGTCCCCTTGCGGGCTCCCCGACCGGCGACGGTGCCGCGCCGCCGCCCCGCGCTGGACGCGTCGTGGGCGTGACCCGCCTCGAGATCGCGGTCCAGGACGTCTCTGGCGCGGCGGTCTCGGCCGCGCTGGGGGCCGACCGGATCGAGCTCTGCGCCGCGCTCGCCGCGACCGGGGGCATCACGCCGTCGATCGGGCTGCTCGACGCCGTCCTCGCCACCGTCCCCGCGAGCGTCGGCGTCCACGTCCTCGTGCGGCCCCGCGCGGGGTCGTTCGTCTACTCCCCCGACGAGCTCGATGTCCAGGTCAGGGACGTGCGGGCCGTCGTCGCGGCGGGGGCGGCCGGCGTGGTGGTCGGCGCGCTCACCCCCGACGGGACCGTGGACACGACGGCGCTGGAGCGATTGGTGGAGGCCGCGGACGGGCGCGAGGTCACGTTCCACCGCGCTCTCGACACCGTCTCGTCGCTGGGTCCGGCCATCGACGCGCTCGCGTCGCTCGGCGTCGTCCGCGTCCTGACGTCCGGCGGTGCGGCGCGCAGCATCGACGGGGTCGACCGCCTCGCCTCGACCGTGGCCCTGGCAGCCGGTCGCCTGCAGGTCATGGCCGGCGGCGGGGTGCGGCCGGCCGACATCCGCGCACTGGTCGCGGCCGGCGTCGACGCCGTGCACCTCTCGGCAAGCCGGCACGTCGACGAGTCCGGCGGTCCGGGAGGCGGCTCGTCGGGCTGGACGACGACGGACCCCGCCATGGTGGCCGAGGCCGCCGCCGCCCTCGGGCGCCGCTGAGGGCCGGGTTCAGACGCCCTGGACCGCCTCGAGCCGTCCGGAGGCGATGGCGGTGACCAGTGCGGCGTGGTCCTTCTCCGTGCGGTCGGCGTAGCCGGCGGCGAAGTCGGCGAACGCCTCGTCCGCCACCTTGGAACCCCCGAGGTACGCGGCGATGGCGACGCGGTCCCCCGACCGTGCGTGGGCGCGGGCCAGTGTCCAGGCGCAGAGGGCCCCGTACTCCCGCATGCCGACCGGCGCCATGGTCTCGACCACGGCCGACCCCTTCCAGTCACGCAGCTGGCGCACGTAGAAGTCCCGGGTGACGCCGTCGATCCCCTCGTTGCGCTGCCATCCGAGCATGGTGTCGCTGGCCGCTTGCATCAGCCGCTGGCCCTCGACCACGCGCTGCCCGGACTGCGTGTACTCGCTGGCTCCGAGGAACTGCTCCAGCACGGACGCCTGCGCCTCCTTGGCCTGCAGGACGAGGTAGTCGTCCCCGTCGGCCCCCTCCAGCAGCAGGATCCAGGCGCGCGTGCCGACGCTGCCGACGCCGACGACCTTCCGCGCCATGTCGACCACGCGGTACTGACCCACCAGGTGCCGCCGGTCCGGCTGCAGGCTCGCCTGGTAGGCACGCACCAGGCCGTTCATCCCGGTGGCAAAGCGCGCGGCGCCCTCCGCGCCCAGCAGCTCGGACATCGACGTGACCAGCGGCGGGTCCGAGAGGAAACGCCGGTGGCCGTCGACCACCTCCGTGAGCTTCGCCACCGACTGCAGGTGGTCGCGTGTGCGAGCCTTCTTCACGGTGGACTGGGCAGTCTTGGTCTGCGCCTTGCCGAACGTGGTCCCGTTCTTCGCCAGGAAGTCGTCCACGTCGAGCCGGGCGTACCAGACGTCGATGTTCGGCTTGGCCGCGAACCCCCGGATGGTCGTCCGGTAGGCCTTGGCGACGCTCAGTACGAGGTCGCGACGTTCCTTGCGGCTGAATCCGTTGCCACGGGCTGCGATCTCGACACTGGCCAGGAGCCGCTTGACGTCCCACTCGAACGGGCCCGGGAGGGTCTCGTCGAAGTCGTTGAGGTCGAACAGCATCCGACGTTCCGGGGTGCCGTACAGGCCGAAGTTCGACAGGTGCGCGTCGCCGCACAGCTGCGCATCGAGGCCCGTGTCGGGCGTCGCGGCCAGGTCCGACGCCTGGATCAACGCGGCGCCGCGGTAGAAGGTGAACGGGGTGGCCACCATCCGGCCGTACCGGAGCGGAACCAGCTCGGGCAGGCGCGTGTGGCCCTGCGAGACCAGCAGCTCGATGGGGTCGGGGCGGGAGAAGCCGGAACCGACGTCGGCGAGCGCCTCGCGCGGCAGCAGGACCCGGGCCGCCGCACCGCGGGCCGCGCGCTCGTCGCGGCTGAGGTGGGTCACCGGGTCGGCGGCCCGGCGGCGGTGCGGCCGCAACGGCGGCACGGATCGCAAGGCTCCTGGGGGCAGATCGATCGGGGGCTTCGCGCCGGCGCTCTGGTTCATTTCCCGAAACTAGGCCGGTCGGGGGCTGCGCGGAAGGGGGCTGAGCAGCAGGTTCACCCGACCCGTTCCCACCAGTGGGCCGGCCAGCCGGGTGAGACGACCGTGAGCCCGTGCAGCGCCGAGACCTGAGCGAGCTGGACGTCGTACGTCGCGACGCTCGCGACCTCGGGGTGCGCCAGCGCCGCGCCGATGTGCAGGGCGACGAACGGGGGGAGCACGCCCGAGACCCGCGTCGCCGCGCGCAGCGTCTGGTCGGAGAAGCGGATGACCTCGACGCGCTCCTCGACGTCGTGAGCCACGCCGTTCGCCTCGACACCCCGAGGGCGCGCGACACGGCGCAGCTCGGTCAGGCCGAGCGGGGTCGTGAGGAGCTCCGCCTCGTGGTCGGCCGTCCATGCCATCCACTGCTCGCGGCACGGAGCACCGTCGAGATACCGGGAGAGTGCGGAGCCGTCGGCGTAGACGCGCTGGGTCGGCGTGACGCCGCGACGAGGTGCTCGATCGTCGGCCCGGAGCGGCGGCGGCGAGCCCGCCGGCTCGTCGTCGCGTGCCGCGCGCGGCTGCGGGAGCACGCCCGTGCCGTCGCCACCACGCGGGCGTGGCGGCGGGACGGAGGACGAGTCTGGCACCCCTCTATGATCCCCCACCTCGCCGGCAGACGACTGCGGCCGGCCCCCCTGCAGGGGCCGGCCGCCGTCGGGTGTGACCTCAGTGGTCACCGGCTGCGCAGACGCTCCATCGCGAGCTGCACGAGCGAGATGAGCGCCTGCTTCGTGGCCGCGCGCGACCGGGCGTCCGTGTAGAGCACGGGCACGTGAGCCGGGATGGCGAGCGCCTCGCGGACGTCGTCCAGCTGGTGCTTGGCGACGCCGTCGAAGCAGTTGACGCCCACGACGAACGGGATCCCACGGCTCTCGAAGTAGTCGACGGCCGGGAAGCACTGGTCGAGCCGGTCGGTGTCCACCAGCACGACGGCGCCGATGGCACCGCGGACCAGGTCGTCCCACATGAACAGGAACCGGTCCTGTCCGGGGGTGCCGAACAGGTAGAGCCAGAGCGAGCCCGGCAGGGCGATGCGACCGAAGTCCATCGCCACCGTCGTGGTGGTCTTGCGGTCCGACACGCCGCCGGCGTCGTCGACGCCGACCGAGTGCTCCGTCATCGCGGCCTCGGTGTTGAGGGGCTCGATGTCCGAGATGGAGCCGATGAAGGTCGTCTTGCCGACGGCGAACCCGCCGGCGACGACGATCTTCACGACTGTGGGTGCGACGCTTCCTGCCGTGCCCGCCGGAGCGGCCACAGCGGCGTCAGAGGGCGGAAATGCCATTGAGAACACTCTCCAGCACGCTGAGGGACAGGGCAGGGGACTCACCGGTGTTGACCTCGACCGGCTGTGAGGTGTGCACGCGCACGTACTGCTGGTCAGACAGGTCGGATACCAGGATCCGGATCACGCCGAGTGGCAGGTGGAGCAGAGCGGAGAGCTCTGCCACCGAGATGTAGTTGGACGCTGCATGCTGCAGGATCGCCCGCTTCTCGGGCGGCAGACCCTGGCTCGCGACGGCGCCGGGCATCACCTCGACCAGTGCCTCGAGAGGCAGGTCGGAGCGCGCCGAGCGCACGCGGCCACCGGTCACGGCGTACGGCCGGACCGTTCTGGCCTCGTACTCGATGTGCTCGCTCATGAGTCGGTCTCTCCTCGAGGCTGTCAGGCCACCGGCGCGCGCGTGGCGCCGTCGACGGGAAGCTGGCCGCGCATCTCGGAGATGAGCTGCGGCGTGAGGGTCGCCTCGGTACGGGAGACGAGCATCGCCATCTCGTAGCCGATGAGGCCCACGTCGCAGCTGGCCTCCGCCACGACGGCGAGGACGGAGCCGTTCGAGACGCTCATGAGGAAGAGGAACAAGTTGTCCATCTCGATGATCGCCTGACGCACCTCCCCCGCACGGAGCTGGCGCGCGGCGCCACGGGTCAGGCTCGACATCCCGGAGACGATGGCCGCGAGCTGGTCGCCGCTGGTGCGGTCGAGCTGCTCGGACATCGCCATGAGAAGACCGTCCGCAGACACCACGAGTGTGTGGCGGGTGCCGGGCACGGTCCGGACGAAGTTGTCCAGGAGCCAGCCGAAGTTGGCTGCCTCGGTGCTGAGCGCGGTCACACTTCCTCCTTGCTGGTGCAGTCGATGACTGCGGGGTCAGACGCCACCATGGCGGTGACGACGGTTGTGGGGTGCGGGGCAGTCATCAGCTCACGCCGTTCTGGCCGGACGGGTCCTCCATGGCACGACGGCCACGGGTGGTCCCGGACTGGAAGCTCGACAGACGGGACCGGAGCTGGTCCGCGTCACGCTGCACGGGCTTCCCCTCGTCCTCGGTGACAGTCGTCGCCGGGACAGCTGTGGGGACTCGCTTGGTCAGGCGCTCGGCGTTGCCACCCGACGTCGCCGGCCGGTAGGCCGAGAGCTGGGAGAGCTCGGAGAGTGCCTGCTCCTGGATGTCCGAACGGAGCGCGAGCATCGCCGCCACCTCGTCGTCGAGCGTGCCGACGCGGGGTGCGACCGACGGCGGCAGCGCGGGCTGCGGGACCGTCGAGGCGGGTGTCGGGTTGCCACCCGGACGAGCAGCCCACTCGGGCGGCTGCCACGAACCGGTCGGTGCGGGCTCCAGCGGAGCCGGCGCCGTCGGCACCTGGGCGGCCGGGACCGGCGCGACCGGGGCCGGAGCCACGGGGGCCGACCAGGCGGTCGACGCCATCCACGACTGCGACGAGTCGGCGCCGACGGGCGACGGCGGGGCAGCTGCCTCCGACGTCCAGGCCGACGTGCGGACCGGCGCGGCCGGGTTGACCGGTGCGGGGGCGGCCAGCGGCGCCTGCGCGACCGGGGCGGCGACCTCGGGTGCGACCTCTTCGGCCTTCTTCTTGCCGAACAGGCTCCAGCGGCGACGACCCTTGGCGTTGTCCGACGGCGTCTGCACGAGCTCCGAGAACGCGGCCTCGGACGCTGCCGGTGCGGCCGGCGCTGCGGTCGGTGCCCACGCCGGAGCGTCGGCGGGCTCCGGTGCCGCGAACGCGACCGGTGCCTCCTGGTACGCGGGGGCCTGCGGCACGTCGGCAGCGGGCTCCGGCGTGACGGCGGCTTCCGCCTCGATCGGCGTGAACAGCTGCGTCGGCGAGTCGACCCCGGCCTGCGGTGCCTGGAACGCCGGCCACGCCGGCGCCTCCTGGACGGGGGCCGCCCACGCGGGAGCCTCCTGCTCCGCGACCGGCTGCGCCTCGGGCTCGGCCGGGACCTCGGCATCGGCCTGGTACTCGGCCTCGACCTCGGACTCGGGCGCGAGGTAGACGCGCTGGAACGCGACACCGTCGACGACGGCCAGCTCGGGCTCGGGCTCCGGCGCGACCTCGGCGGCCTGCTCCTGCCACTGCGGCGCCTGCCAGGTCGGCGGCTCCCAGGCGGGGGCCGGCCAGGCAGTGTCGTCGGCGACGGGCTCCGGCTGCTGCTCCACGGCCGCGGGCTCCTCGACCGAGGCGACGACCTCGGCAACGGGCTCCGGCACGATCGGCATGGCGCCGGTGTGCCAGGCACGGGCCTCGTCGAGCGTCCGCTCGAACGGGACGTACGGCGCGGGCACGTCCGAGGCGGGGGCGCCCCAGCCCGAGTAGCCGCTGTACGACGTGAAGCTCTGGACCGGCGCAGCGGTCTCGACCGGGGCAGCAACCTCGGCCACCTCGGCCTCGGCAGCGGGCGCCGGCGCGGCGACTCGGGCGGTCAGCGCGACCGGAGCCTCCTCGGAGACGACGGGCGCCTCCCAGGCAGGCTCGTCGTCGACGATCGCCTGGTCCCACGCGTGGGTGTCGGACGCCGCGGGCGGCTCCCAGGCGGGGGTCTCCTGCGCGACGGGCGCCTCCCAGGCCGGAGCCTCGGCGACGGGCGCCTCCCAGGCGGGAGCCTCCTCGACAGGAGCCTCGGCCTCAGCGGTGTCCCACGCGGCGGTCGGCGCTTCCCAGGCCGGAGCCTCAGCGACGGGTGCTTCCCACGACGCGGACTCCTGCTCGGCGGGCGTGTCGAGCTCGGCGGCGTCCCACGCGGGGGTCGGCTCCCAGACCGGAGCCTCCTCGATGGCAGCCTCCGTCTCAGCGGTGTCCCACGCGGCGGTCGGCGCCCACGCGGGAGCCACCTCAACAGGAGCCTCGGCCTCAGCGGTGTCCGAGGCGAGGGTCGGCTCCCAGACCGGAGCCTCCGCATCAGAAGCCTCGGCCTCGGCGGTGTCCCACGCGGCGGTCGGCGCCCACGCGGGAGCCTCCTCGACAGGAGCCTCCGTCTCAGCGGTGTCCGAGGCGAGCGTCGGCTCCCAGACCGGAGCCTCCTCGACAGGAGTCTCGGCGGTGTCCCACGCGGCGGTCGGCGCCCACGCGGGAGCCTCGTCGGCTTCGGGCGCGACCTCGACCAGCGCCGCGGCGGCGACGCTCTGGGCCTCGCGGTGCTCGGCCTCCTGCGCCTCCCACGAGTCCTCGTCGTCGACCAGCTGCGGCACGACCATGGGCTCGGCCGGCGCAGCGTGCGCGCCGCTCGACATCCAGGGGGCGCGGACCGCGTTCGACTGGGCGGGCGGCAGGGCGCGCTCGTCCTCGGACTCGAGGGCGGGCACCACCAGGTTCTCGTCGGCGTCGGTGGTCGCGGCGGGCGTCTCGGTGCGGCCACGGAAGCCGGAGAAGAGTCCGGCACGGGCCGCGGGGGCCGGCGCGGCGGACGCCGTCGACGTCTGCTCCTCCGGCTGGGCCCAGGCGGAGGTCGAGGCGCGGTTGCGGCTGGGCAGGCCGCCCTTCTCGGGCGCGAGGGTCGCGGGCTGCCAGTCGGAGCCGGCGGCCTGGATCTCGGGCGCGATGTGGCCGTCGGGGGCCTCGGGCAGGACGAGGTTGTCCTCGTCGAACGTCTTCTTGGACCGCGTCGGGAGCCCGGTGGACTGCGCGAGCTGGGTGACGGGGATGGGTCCGGCGTGCTCGTCCGAGCCGTCCTCACGACGACGACGGTGCGGCAGGCCGAGCGGCGTCTGGCCGTCGGTCAGCGACGCGAGGTCGACCTCCTCGACGACCGGGGCCTCGATCTGCGGCACGCCAGGGTCGTTGCGCGGCGCCGCGAGGGCAGCCGGCGCGCCGCCGCCGTAGAGGGCGGTCTCGGTCGCGACGAACAGCGTGGCGGGGAACTTGACGATCGTCTCGGTGCCCGTGCCGTGCGCGGCCTTGAGGAGCTTCACCTCGGCGCCGAGGCGCTGGGCGATGCGGCCGACGACGAAGAGGCCGAGGCGCTGGTTGCCCAGGGAGTCACTCGCTGAGGTCGAGAAGATCTTCGCGTTCGCGGCCTCGAGCTCCTGGTCGCTCATGCCCAGGCCCTGGTCGAGGACGCGGACGACCACGAACTCGCCCGAGATGCCGGTGGTGACGGTGACGGGCGTCTCCGGCTCGGAGAAGATCGTCGCGTTCTCGAGCAGCTCGGCGAGCAGGTGCGCGGCGCCGAGGGCGTTGAAGCCGTGCATGTGCGGGTCGACCTGCAGGTCGAGATCGATGCGGTCGTACTGCTCGATCTCGGAGGAGGCCGTGCGGACGACGTCCGAGAGCGGCATGGCGTCACGCAGGCGACGGCCCGAGTCGATGCCGGCGAGGACGAGGAGGGACTCCGCGTTACGACGCATGCGGGTGGCGAGGTGGTCGAGGCGGAACAGGTTCGCCAGGGTGCTCGGGTCTTCCTCGGCACGCTCGAGCGAGTCGATGAACGACAGCTGGCGGTTGAGCAGGACCTGGTCGCGGCGGGCGACGTTGACGAACATCTCCGCGATGGAGCCACGCAGTGCGGCCTGCTCCTGGGCGACCTGGACCGTGGTCTGGTTCACCGAGTTGAACGCGGCGGCCAGCTGGCCGACCTCGTCGCGGGACGTCACGGGGATGGGCGCCAGCGTGATCTCGGGGCCCTCACCGGGGACGGCCACCTGCTCGACCAGTCGCGGCAGCTGCTCGCGGACGTCACCGGCAGCCTTCGTCAGACGGCGCAGCGGGACGATGATCGAGCGGGAGACGACGAGGGCGAGGAGCAGGGACAGGAACGCGGCGAGGAAGGCGGCGCCGATGGTGACGAACGCCCGGGTCTGGGCGTCGGCGGCGGCCTGCGAAGCGACCTCGCCGGCCTCGGCCAGGATCTTGTCGTTCACAGCGGAGAGATTCGCCAGCTGAGACTGGACCTCCCCCGCGAAGGCGGTGGGATCGACCGCGGCGAAGCCCTGCGCGTTGCCCTGGGAGAGCAGCGACCGGATCTGCGTGAACTTCGACGTCGGGTCCTTCTGCGGCAGCGCGAGGCCCGGGACCCCGAGGCCGGAGACGGTGTTCCGGGCGCGTCCACGAGAGATCTCGGTGGCCGCGGTGCTGTTGGTGAAGGTGCGCAGCAGGGCGGGCGCCTCGGCCCGGGCGCTCCAGAGGGCGACGCCGTTGATGAGCTCGGCGACCAGGTTGTCGGCCGTCTGGCTGGTCTCCTGGTAGGCCGTCACGTAGGAGGACAGCTCACGGTTGTGCAGGGAGTTCGAGACCTGCTCGACGAGGGCGATCTGGCTGGTGATGAGGTCGCCGTAGTTGCGCTGGATCAGGGCGCGCTGGGCCTTGGTGTCCACGCGGTTACGCAGCGAGGGAAGCATCGTGTTGTACGCCGACTGGACCGCGAGGAACTGGTTGACGACCGACTGCGGGAACTGGGAGAGGTCGAGCTTCGCGGTGTTGGGTCGGACGGAGGCCAGAGCCGCGTCCGTCTCCGCACGCGCCGCGGCGATCTGCTCGGTCGATCCGCCGTTGAGCGACAGGATCCGCTCCATCTGAACGGCGGTCGCCAGCGGGCCGTAGGCCTCGAGCGTGGTGACGACGCCCTCGGCGGCCTTCGCGTAGCGCAGGTCCTGCAGGGCTCCGAACGAGATGTACGCGCCGGCGCCGAAGATGACGAGGATGGGGACGGCGAGGACAGCCATCACTTTGGCGCGGATGCCGAGCCGTCGCAGCATGTCGTTCCCTTCCGTCTTCCGGCAACGGGTGTTGCCGCCAAGTCGTACCGGTGGTGCCCTCTGGTCAGTCGGACCGCGAGGTGTCCCGTTGCCCTTCATCGGCTCTTGGACGTCGGACCATTAGCCCGCGGCAGAGTTTGCCATGGACCTCACCCGGTGGGATACGGCGACGTGACGGCCCTTTCGGGTGCCATGTGCTAGCAGGGGGGCTGCGTCTCCTGGGTTCCCGTGCGGGGTTACTGTGCGGACGTGCGTGCGGTGGTGATCACGAAGCCGGGAGATCCGGACGTCCTCGCAGTCGACGAGGTGGCCGAACCCGCCCCCGGACCGCTGGACCTGATCGTCGAGGTCGCGGCGGCCGGAGTCAACAGGGCCGACCTCCTCCAGCGCGCCGGTCACTATCCGCCGCCCGCCGGAGCCCCGGCATGGCCGGGACTCGAGGTGTCCGGGACGGTCGTCGCGCGCGGGGACGGCCTGGGTCCCGACGACCTCGCGGTGGGCGACCGGGTCGCCGGTCTGCTGGCCGGTGGCGGGTACGCCGAGCGGGTCGCCGTGCCGGCCGCGCTCGCGCTGCGGATCCCCGAGGGCGTCTCGACCGTCGACGCCGCCGCGCTGCCGGAGGCGCTGGCCACCGTGTGGTCGAACCTGCGCGCGGCCCGCCTGTCCCCGGGCGAGACGCTGCTCGTGCGCGGCGGATCGGGGGGCGTCGGGACCGCCGCCGTCCAGCTCGGGCACGCGCTCGGCACCCGCGTGATCGCGACGGCCGGAGGCCCGCAGCGGTGCGCCCGCGTCCGCGAGCTCGGGGCCGACGTGGTGGTCGACCACCGCGAGCCCGGCCTCGTCGACCGTGTGCTCGAGGCGACAGGGGGCAGCGGCGTCGCCGTCGTGCTCGACGTGCTGGGCGCGGGCGGATTGGCGGACAACCTCGCGATGCTCGCGGACGACGGCCGGCTCGTCGTCATCGGCATGCAGCAGGGCCGGCGGGGCGAGCTGGACCTGGCGGTGCTGCTCGGCAAGCGGGCGAGCATCCTCGGCACGATGCTGCGATCGCGCCCGCTGGAGCAGAAGGTCGCGATCATGGACGGCGTGCGCCGGCACGCGTGGCCGTTCGTCGCCGACGGCTCCGTGCGACCTGTCGTGCACGCCCGCCTGCCGTTCGACCAGGCGGCCGCCGCCCACCGCCTGCTGGAGACCGGCGAGGCCTTCGGCAAGGTGCTGCTGCTCCCCTGACCCGACCGCCGGACGTCCGCACTCGTGCGGGTCAGGGGCGCACCGAGTGCGGACGTTGCTGGACTGATGCGCACGACGTCCGCACTCGTGCGGGTCAGGGGCGCACCGAGCGCGGACGTCCCGGAGCTGCCTGCGGCTTAGTCCAACAGGCCCGCGGCCAGCGCCGGGGCGATCACCGGGGTCAGGGGCAGGCGCGGGATCAGGGTCGCCTGGACGGCATGGTAGAGGTCCGCCTTGCCCGCCCAGACCGTCCGGGACACCCGGTTGTCGGTGCCGAGCTCGTGCCACCACGACCCACCGACCCGGTCGAGCACGTGCTCGCCGATGTACTCCCACCACTGCGTGTAGGCGGCGTCGAACCGCTCCTCGCCCGTTGCGGCGTGCAGGGCGGCGGCGGCGGCAACGGCCTCGGCGGCCACCCAGTGCATGCGCTCACGAACGACGGGCGCCCCGGACCAGTCGACCGTGTAGACGAAGCCGGGAGCGCCGTCGACGTCCCACCCCTCGCGGACGGCGGCGTCGAAAAGCGAGACTGCGTCCTCGAGCAGCCAGGCGGGGGCGACGTCGCCGCGCGCGGTGACCGCGGCGCGCGCGTGCAGGGTCAGGCGGGCCCACTCGAGCCAGTGGCCGATGGTGGCGCCGTAGGGCCGGAACGGGTGCGCCGGGGTGTCCGCGTTGTACTCGAGGTCCGGCACCCAGTCGGCGTCGAAGTGCTCGGGGATCCTCCACGCGTTCCCGGCTGCCCAGCCGTGCACCACGCGCTCGACGATCCGCAGGGCGCGGTCCAGCCAGACGCGCTGCCCGGTGACGTCGGCGGCCGCGAGGTAGGCCTCGACCGTGTGCATGTTGGCGTTGACCCCGCGGTAGCCGTCCAGCGTCGTGAACGTCCGGTCCCACTCCTCGACGACCATGCCGGCCTCGTCGTCCCAGAACCGCTGCTCGGAGACGGCGAGCGCCTCGTCCAGCAGCGCGCGGGCACCCGGTCGGCCCGCCGTGACCGCGCTCGACGCCGCCAGGATGACGAACGCGTGCGGGTAGGCGGCCTTGGCGGTGTCCCGCGGGGTGCCGTCGCGCTCGACCTCGGCGAACCAGCCGCCGTGCTCGTCGTCGCGGAACGTGGTGGTCAGGGCCGCGAGGCCGTGGTCGACCAGCGCGGCCGAGCCGGGCCGGCCCAGCAGGTGACCGAGCGCGTACACGTGCGTCATGCGGCACGCGATCCAGAGCTCCAGGGGTCCGTCGACCGCGAGCCCCGCCTCGTCCTGCCGGGCGAACCCGCCGGGGACCACGGAGGCCCGACCGAACGCGAGGAGCCGGTCGGTCTCGGCCTCGAGCCAGCGGGCGTGGGCGGGTGTGGTGAGCCAGGCCATGGCGACCACCCTAGCGACGACGCCGAAGCCCCTGCGCCGAGCGCCGGAGTCGGTCAGAATGCCCGAGTGACCGACAACGACTCGCAGGACTCCCCCCAGGACGAGCAGCCTCGCGTGGTGGTGCTCGACTCGCCGCAGGACGACGACGCACCCGAGGACATCACCTCGCTGGTCGGCCAGCCCGCCAAGGTCATGCGCATCGGCACGATGATCAAGCAGCTTCTCGACGAGGTGCGCAGCGCACCGCTCGACGACGCCGCCCGCGCCCGCCTCGCGGAGATCCACGAGCGGTCGCTGCACGAGCTCGAGGAGGGGTTGTCGCCCGAGCTCGTCGCGGAGCTGCACCGCATCACGCTGCCGTTCGTCGAGGACCAGGCCCCCTCCGACGCCGAGCTCCGCATCGCGCAGGCGCAGCTGGTCGGGTGGCTCGAGGGACTGTTCCACGGCATCCAGACCGCGCTGGTGGCGCAGCAGATGGCGGCGCAGTCGCAGCTGACGGGGATGCGTCGCCAGCTGCCGCCCGGCCAGGTCCCGCAGGCGGACGTCGGGCGTCGCGACCCGTCCACCGGGCAGTACCTCTAGCTCCTCACGCCGGCGGCGGCGCCTCGTCGGTCGCCGGCTCCTCGCGGTCCAGGCCGGTGAGCACGATCGCGCCGGAGACCAGCAGCAGCCCGACCACCTCGAGCCCGTGCGGCACCTGCCCGAGCACGACCGCCCCGACGACGGCCGCGGTCGCGGGCAGCATCGCCAGCAGCACGGCGAACGTCGCCGCCCGCACGCGCCGCAGCACCACCTGCTCCAGCGCGTAGGGGATCACCGACGAGCACACCGCGATCGCGACGACGAGCGCGGCGAGCCGGGCGTCGTGCAGCACCGGGCCGGCACCACCGGCGAGGAACGGCGCGAGCACCACCGCCCCCGCGGCCATCGCCACGGACAGGCCCGTGATCCCGCCCGAGGCCGCCCGCGCCACGCGCCGGCCCAGCAGGATGTAGGCCGCCCAGCACGCGGCCGCCACGCCGATCGCGACGAGCCCGATCACCGCGTCCGGTCCCGCGTCCAGGCTCACCCCGGCCAGCAGGACGACGCCGACCGCCGCGATCGCGATGCCCACGCGGTCCCGCCAGCCGCGCCCCGTCACGGCGGCGACGGCCACCGGCCCGAGGAACTCGATGGACACGGCGGTGCCCAGGGGCAGGTGGTCGATGGCGATGTAGAAGGCCACGTTCATCACGCCCAGCACCACGCCGAACACCACCGCGGTGCGCAGCTCCGGTCCCGTCCACAGGGCGCGGGACCGCCACGGGCGCCGCCAGACCAGCAGCACGAGCGCCGCGACCGCGATGCGCAGCCACGCGACCGTGCCGGCGGCGATCGTGCCGAAGATGCCGACGGCGAGCGCCGCCCCGAGGTACTGGGTCAGCCCCGACAGGACGAACAGCAGGGGCGCGGGCACGGCCTCAGGCTAGGCGAGGCCTCACCCCTTCACGGACCCGGCGAGCAGCCCACGGACGAAGTACCGCTGCAGGCTGAGGAACACGATCACCGGCACGATGATCGAGACGAACGCCCCGGCCGTGAGCAGGTACCACTGCGTGCCGCGCTGGCCCGTGAGGTTGTAGAGGGCGACGGTCATCGGCGCGACCGCCTGGGACGACCCGGCGAACGTCAGGGCGACGAGCAGGTCGTTCCACACCCACAGGAACTGGAAGATGCCGAACGCCGCGAGCGCGGGCTTGAGGATCGGCAGCATCAGCCGGAAGAAGATCGTGACGTGCCCGGCGCCGTCGACGCGCGCAGCCTCGATCAGCTCCCCGGGAATCTCCTTCATGAAGTTGTGCAGCAGGAACACGGCGAGCGGCAGGGCGAACATGGTGTGCGAGAGCCAGATCGCCCAGAACGTGCCCGCGATGTTGATGTCCGCGTAGATGGTCAGCAGCGGGATGAGCGTGACCTGGATGGGCACAATCTGGAGCGCGAACACCGCGACGAACAGCACGTTCTTGAACTTGAAGTCCATCCACGCGAACCCGTACGCCGCCAGCGACGCGATGAGCAGCGGGATGAGGACGGCCGGGATCGTGATGACGATCGAGTTGATGATGTACGGCGCGAGCGACGACGAGCTGTCCGACGAGAGCACCGTCTGGTAGTTCTCGAGCGTGAAGTTCGGGTTGGTGAAGACGGTCCACCAGCCCGACTTGTTGATGTCCTCCGCCGGCCGGAACGAGCTGATGAAGAGCCCGAGGGTCGGCACGGTCCACACGACCGCCAGCACCACGGCGGCCAGCGAGGCCCACGGGGACGTCAGCCGCTTCTTCGTCGCCTCGGCGACACCCCGGACGTCGCCGGCCTGGTCGTCCGTGCCGCGAACGACCCCGGTCATGTCCAGCTGGGGTCCGACGGTGCTCATCGTGCCTCCGATCGCCGGATCTGCCGGATGTTGTAGACGATGATCGGGATCACCAGGATGAACAGGAGCACAGCGAGGGCCGCACCCAGTCCCTGATTGCCCGCGCTGAAGCTCTGCGTGAAGAACTCGTTGGCCACGACGCTGGTGCCGAACTGGCCGCCGGTCATGGTGCGCACGATGTCGAAGACCTTGAGGCTGCCGATGGCGATCGTGGTCAGGACGACCACGAGGGTGGGCCGGATGGTCGGGATGGTGATGAACCGGAACATCCCCCACGACGAGACGCCGTCGAGCCGCGCCGCCTCCACCATGTCCGCCGGGATCGCCTTGATCGCCGCGGAGAGGATCGTCATGGCGAAACMTGCCTGGATCCAGATCATCACCACGATGAGGAAGAAGGTGTTCCACGGCTGGTTGATGAGGAACTGCTGGGGTGTGCCGCCGAGCCACACGATGATCTGGTTGAGCAGGCCGATCTGCTGGGGGTTCACCTTCAGCGTCGGGTCGTAGAACCGGTACTCGTAGACGAACTTCCAGATGATCGACGCCCCGACGAACGAGATGGCGATGGGCAGGAAGATCAGCGACTTCGCGAGCGCCTCGCCCTTGGCGCCGTCGACGATGATGGCGTAGATGAGGCCGACGACCGTCGCGACGACCGGGGCCACGAGCACCCAGAGCACGGTGTTGCGCAGGACCACGAGCTGGTCGGGGGACGTGAAGATCGCCGTGTAGTTGTCGACGCCGATGAAGGCCTTGCCGGCGGCGTCGAAGAACGAGCGGATGATCGTGCGCACGGCCGGGTAGACCAGGCCGAGCAGGAGGAGCAGGAACGTCGGCCCGACGAAGAACCAGGCGACCCGTCTGGCGCCTCGTTTCTCCAGGAGCGAGACGACGAACAGGATCAGACCGATCACGACGGTGAACGCGAGCAGCGCGAGCACCATCGCTCCGAGCTTGTCGGCGAGCTGCATCGGACCTCCGGACGGGGACGACGGCGGACAACGGTGGCCGACGACGGACGACGGCACTGTCGGAGTGCAGGCCCGTCCCCGGGAGCCGCGGACGACTCCCGGGGACGGGCCTCAGCTCAGGACGCCGGCCAGGCGGCCTCGATCTTGTCGAGCGTCGACTTCGTGTCCTGCCCGGTGATCCAGTTGGTCGCTTCCTTCCAGAACGCCGTGTTCGCGGCGGCCGGCATGCGGTCCGAGCCGTCGAAGCGGAACACCGAGTTCGGGTCCTGCAGGATCTTGGCGGACAGCAGGTCGATCGGGTTCACCAGGTTCGCGTTGTCGAGCCCGTTGTTGGCGGTGATCCAGCCACCGCCCGTGTCCTCCGAGCTGGCCTTCGCCTTGATGTTGGCCCAGGTGTCCGTCGACCAGAAGGTCTGGAGCGCCTGCACCTCGGGACGGTCGGAGAACGCCGTGACGAACTCGCCGGCACCGAGCACCGGGTGGTCGTCGGCCTTCACGCCCGGCAGGTAGAACGCGAACACGTCGCCGTCCTCGGCCACCTTGGTGCCCTCGGGCCAGTTGGCCGCGTAGAACGAGGCCTGACGGTGCAGCGCGCACTGGCCGTCGAGGATCGGCAGGCCGCCGTCCTGGAACGCCGTGCTCGCGATCGACGTGACGTCGCCGAAGCCACCGTTCACGTACTTGGTGTTCTTCAGGTAGTCGCCCACGGCGTCGAGCGCCTTGGTCGGGTCGGCCGAGTTGAACGCCTCCTCGTGCGAGACCCACTTGTCGAAGGACTCCGGGCTGGCGACCCGGAGCATCATGTCCTCCATCCAGTCGGTGATCGGCCAGCCGGTCGCGTCACCGGACGCGATGCCGGCGCACCACGGCTTGATCCCCGTCGCGGCGATGTCGTCGGAGAGCGACTGCAGCTCGTCGAGCGTCGTCGGCACCTCCCAGCCGTTGTCCTTGAACTGCTTCGGCGAGTACCAGACCAACGACTTCACGCTGGCACCCGAGGGGGCCGCGTAGAAGGTGCCGTCGACCGAGCCGTAGTCCTTCCAGGCCGGCTGCCAGAACTTGTCGACGTTGTCCGCGACCGCCTTCGGCGCGGCGACGACCGTGCCCGTGGCCACCAGCTGGGCCAGCAGGCCGGGCTGCGGGACGATGGCGATGTCCGGCGTGTTCTTCGCCTGCGCCTGGACGAGGATCTGCTGCTCGAAGCTCTTGTCGGCCTGGTAGTCGACCTTCACGCCCGTGCAGTCCTCGAACGCCTTGAAGGAGTCCGTGTACGGCTTGTCCTCGGGGGTGGTGATGCCGGCGTAGATCGAGACGGTCTTGCCGCTCAGATCTCCGTACGTGTCGTAGATCGAGCAGTCCGACGACGGGTTGGCCGAGCTCTCGTCGTCTCCCCCGCCACCGCTCGAGCACCCCGTCAGCACGAGCGCGAGGCCCGCGCTCGCTGCTGCTGCTGCCACATACCCGCGACGCTTCCGCGTGCCGTTCATGAGACCTCCACGTCGTCATGTACCGGTTGAGCGCAGGGGAATGCCCCCGCGCCCTCGCAAGCGATGCAAGCCGTTACGCAACACCGGCGCAACAGGAAAGACAGGGCAAACCGGTCACGATTCAGTCACGACGCGAGCACGGCGGCCGGGCACGGCCGAGATGGCCCGGATTCATGCGGCAGACCGACGAGATGACCGGATCGTGCGCCGGCTCAGACGAGCAGGCTCCGCAGCACCGCGAGGGCTCCGTCGTCCTCGATGCCGCCCGTGACCTCGTCGGCAGCGGCACGGACCGCCTCGGGCGCGTGGCCCATCGCGACCCCGCGGGCCGCCCAGCGCAGCATCTGCACGTCGTTGCCGCCGTCGCCGATCGCCACGGTCGCGTGCGGCTGCACGCCGAGGTGCTGGCGGACCTCCTCGAGCGCGCTGGCCTTGGAGATGCCACCGGGGGTCAGGTCGAGCCAGGCGGACCAGCCGACGGCGTACTCGACCTCGTGCAGACCCACCCGCTGGACCAGCTCGTGAAACAGCTCGGGCGTGCTGTCGGGGCTGCGGATGACCACGCGGGTGGCCGGGGTCGAGGTCAGCTCCTCCCACGAGACGACCTCGAGGTCGCCCGACAGCTCCCCGTCGGGGAAGTCGGCCGAGACCCGGAAGCCCAGGCCGAGGTCCTCGACGGCGTACAGGGCGTCGGGCAGCTCGAGCGCGATGGCCCGCAGCGCCGGTCCGGGGTCGAAGGTGACGACGCGGACGATCTCGTAGCCGACGTCGATGGTCGGGTCGAGCCGCGCGGTGACCGCGCCGTTCGAGCAGACGACCCAGCCGTCGGTCAGCCCGAGCTCGGCGGCCACGGGCGCCGCCGAGTGCACCCCTCGGCCGGTCGCGAGCACCACGTGCAGCCCGGAGTCACGGACGGCGCCGACCGCCTCGCGCACCTCGTCGGAGATCACACCGTCGTAGGACATGAGCGTCCCGTCGACGTCGAGGGCGACGAGGCGGCAGCGGGTCATCGCACGGGCTCCAGCACCTCGAGGCCCCCGAGATACGGCCGCAGCCCCTCCGGGACGCGCACCGACCCGTCGGCCTGCTGGTGGTTCTCCAGCAGCGCGACGATCCAGCGGGTGGTGGCCAGGGTGCCGTTGAGCGTGGCGACCGCCCGCGTCGAACCGTCGGCGGTGCGCTCGCGGATGCCCAGGCGGCGGGCCTGGAACGTCGTGCAGTTGGAGGTCGAGGTGAGCTCGAGGTACCGCTCCTGGCTGGGCAGCCAGGCCTCGCAGTCGAACTTGCGCGCGGCGCTCGAGCCCAGGTCGCCCGCGGCCGTGTCGATCACGCGGTAGGGCAGCTCGGCGAGCGCGAGCATCTCCTCCTCCCAGGCGAGGATGCGGCGGTGCTCGTCGGCGGCGTCCTCGACGGTGGTGTAGCTGAACGCCTCGACCTTGTGGAACTGGTGCACCCGGATGATCCCGCGGGTGTCCTTGCCGTACGAGCCGGCCTCGCGCCGGTAGCAGGCCGACCAGCCCGCGTACCGCTGGGGACCCGCCGACAGGTCGAGGATCTCGCCCGAGTGGTAGCCCGCGAGCGCGACCTCGCTGGTGCCGACGAGGTACAGGTCGTCGGCGGGCAGGTGGTAGACCTCGTCCGCGTGGGCGCCGAGGTAGCCGGTGCCGGCCATGATCTCGGGCTTGACCAGCGTCGGCGTGATGACGGGCGTGAACCCGGCGGCCAGGGCCTTGTCGACCGCCGCGTTGAGCAGCGCGAGCTCGAGCCGCGCGCCGATGCCGGTGAGGAAGTAGAACCGCGCGCCGGACACCTTGGCGCCGCGCTCGGTGTCGATGGCCGCGAGGCCCTCGCCCAGCTCGAGGTGGTCGCGCACCCGGAAGTCGAAGTCGCGCGCCTCGCCGACATGCTTGAGCACGACGTAGTCGTCCTCGCCGCCGGCCGGGACGCCGTCCTCGACGACGTTCGAGATCCGCCGGCTCAGCTCGGTCGCGTGCGTCTCGGCCGCGGCGGCGTCGGCCTGCAGCGCCTTGACCTGCTCCGCCAGGTGCTTGGTGCGGGTCAGCAGCGCCTGCTTCTCCTCGCCCTGTGCTCGCGCCACCTGCTTGCCCAGGGACTTCTGCTCGGCCCGCACCGTCTCGAACTCGGTCAGCGCGGAGCGTCGCCGCGCGTCGGCGTCGAGAACCTGGTCGACGAGGTGGGGGTCGTCCCCCCGCGCCACCTGGCTCGCCCGGACGAGGTCGGGATCCTCCCGCAGGAGCCGCAGATCGATCACGCAAGAACCCTACAGACCCGCACCCCCCTGCTTTTCCGGCCGCACGCGGGCGGGGCCGTAGATTCTCCGCATGACGTGGGAGGCGTGGGTCGCCGTGGCAGCAGGCATCGCCGCGCTCGCGGCGCTCGTCCTGGTGCTGGTGCTGTGGGTCCGGCAGCGCGAGCTGCGCAGGCGGATCGAGTCGCCGGGCGCCGGCACCAGCGCACGGGCTCTGCGCCTGGCGCGGGACGTCGAGGAGGCCGGGCAGGTCGTCGCCTTCGTCGCCAACCCGTCCAAGTCGGACGTGCCCGCCCTCAAGGCGGCGGTCCTGCGCGCGCGGGAGGCGCAGGGGTACCCCGAGCCCCTCTGGTTCGAGACGACGATCGAGGATCCCGGCGTCGGGCAGACGCGCGCGGCGGTCGCTCAGGGAGCGGACGTCGTCGTGGCCATCGGCGGGGACGGGACCGTGCGCGCGGTGGCCGAGGCCCTCGTCGGCACCGGCGTGCCCATGGGCCTCATGCCGCTGGGCACCGGCAACCTGCTGGCCCGCAACCTCGACCTGCCGCTGAGCGACCCGCTGGCCGCGATGCGGATCGCGCTGGAGGGCCGGGACCGGACCATCGACGTCGGCTGGCTGCGGGTGCTGCGCTGGGAGTCCGACATCGACGACGCCGTCACCGAGGCGGTCGACGACCTCCCCGACGAGGAGGACCTCCCGCGCGACCACATCTTCCTGGTCATCGCCGGCCTGGGCTTCGACGCCGCGATGGTGGCCGACACCGACGAGCAGCTCAAGCGCCGGGTGGGCTGGATCGCCTACTTCGTGTCCGGCATGCGCCACCTGCACGGCCGCCGCACCCGCATGCACGTGCGGCTCGACGACCAGCCGATGACCACGACGCGGCTGCGCAGCCTGCTCATCGGCAACTGCGGGAAGCTGCCCGGCGGGATCACCCTGCTCCCGGACGCGGTGCTGGACGACGGCTGGCTGGACGTCGCGGCCATCGACACCCGCGGCGGGATCGCGGGCTGGGCGCAGCTGTTCGGCGAGGTGATGATGCAGGGGGCGGGCATGCGGAACGACCTGCCGGCCAAGATCGGCCGTATCGACCACACGCGCGCACAGGAGGTGCGCGTCGTCGTCCAGGGCGGCGAGCACGTGCAGGTGGACGGCGACATCGTCGGCCGGGTCACCGAGCTCTCGGCCCGCGTGGACCACGCCGCGCTCGTGGTCCGCGTGGCCTTCTGACCGTCAGGTCGCGGTGCCGCCCCGGACCCCCTGCAACCACGCCCGGGCGCCGACGAAGTCCGTGTCCGCCGTGCCCACGTGCACGGTCGGCGCGACCGCGTCGGCGCGCGGGTACGACCCGAGGAACCGCACGTACGGGCAGCGCCGGTGCAGGCCCATGACGGCCTCGCCGACGCGCTCGTCGGTGATGTGCCCCTCGGCGTCGAGCGAGAACGAGTACCGGCCGAGGGCGTCGCCGATCGGTCGCGACTCGATGCGGGACAGGTTCACGCCGCGCACCGCGAACTGCTCGAGCATGGCGAGCAGCGCGCCGGCCTCGTTGTCGGGCAGGTGCACCACGAGCGTGGTCTTGTCCGCGCCGGTGGGCGGCGGCACGTCGCCGGGGTGGCTGACGACGACGAACCGGGTCTGCGCCGAGACGTTGTCCGCCACGTCCTGGGCGAGCGGCACGAGCCCGTACGACTCGACCGCGGCGGGCGGGACGAGCGCGGCGTCGAAGCCGAGATCCGCCGTGGGCCGCTCCGCCAGGAGCGCCGCCGGTGCCGTGTTCGAGGTGGCGGGGACGTGCACGACGTTCGGCAGGTGGTGCGCGAGCCAGCGCCGGCACTGCACCCACGCGTGGGGGTGGGCCGAGATCCGCTGCACGTCCGCGAGCCGCACGCCCGGGGCGGCGGCGAGGGTGAACTGCACCGGCACGAGCATCTCGCGCAGGATCACCAGCGGGTCGCCCCCCGCGAGGCTGTCGAGAGTGGCGGTGACGCCGCCCTCGACCGTGCTCTCGATGGCGACCACCGCGAAGTCGGCCTCGCCGGTGCGCACGGCCTCGATCGCGGAGGCGACGTCCGACACGGGCAGGTCCACGCACGCACCCACGGGCACCACCTGCCGCAGCGCGGCCTCGGTGAACGTGCCGGCCGGGCCCAGGTAGGCGTACCTCGGCAGCCCCTTCGACATGGCGTTCCTCCCGTGCAGATGATGTGCACGCTGCACGGATACCCCGCAGCGCCGCCGGGGTCGAGGGTAGTGCGCCCGTAGGCTGGAACGGTGCTGACCCCTGCCCGCTCGCGCGCGTCCCTGCTCCGCGGCGTGGTGCTCACCCTCGTGCTGGGCCTGGCGGGACTGCTCCTGGCCACCCCGGCGCAGGCCGCGGACGAGCCACCCGTGCTCCTGGTCGGTGTGACCGGGGTCCGCTGGGACGACGTCACCACGCTCACGACGCCCGCGCTGTGGAGCGTCTCGCGCGAGGGATCGGTCGGCCTGGTCGCCGCCCGCAGCGTCGCGTCCCGCTCCTGCCCGGCCGACGGCTGGCTGGCGGTCTCCACCGGTACCCGCGCGGCCGACGTGCGGGCCGACGACGGCACGTGCCGGACCCTCCGCGACCCCGACGAGAGCGGAAAGGTACCCGGCTGGGACGACTACGTCGCCGCCGCGGACGCGGAGTCGTACGGCGCGACCCCGGGGTTGTTCGGGAACATGCTCGCGGAGGCGGGATCCGACGTCACCGGGATCGGCCCGGGCGCCGCGATCGCGCTGGCCGACGAGCAGGGCGTCCCCGTCGGCGCGTACCTGAACCTGCCGACCTCCGGCTCCGGCATCACGCGCGCGGTGCGCGACGCCCTCGACACCTCGCAGCTCGTGGTCATCGACGCCGGCTCGCTGCGCGACCCCGGCTACGCCACCGCCGCCCGGCCCAGCACCCCGCAGCCCACCGAGTCGGCACCGGGCGATGACGTCGACGAGCCGGTCGCGCCCGAGGTGTCGACGCCGGACGCGATCATCGAGCCGTCGCGCGCCCTGCAGGCCCAGGTGATCGACGACCGGATCGGCGCCGCGATCGCGGGGGCGCAGCGCTCCGGTGCGACCGTCCTCGTCGTCTCCCTGGCGGACTCCGGCCGCACCGCGCTGCAGCTGGCCGCCGCGACGGGGCGCGCGCCGAACGGTGCCGAGTACGCCGACAGCCTGCTGACCTCGGGCTCGACCCGGCAGGCCGGCCTCATCCAGACGGTCGACGTCACGCCGACGCTGCTCGACGGCATCGGGCTCGACGACAGCGCCGCCGCGCTGAGCGGCGCCGTGATCCTGCCCGGACCGTCGACCGCCGTCGCGACCGCCCGCGTGGACCGCCTCCTCGACATCCAGCGGCACGCCACGATGGTCACCCGCGTCGCCGGTGCGTACTCGACCCGCCTGGTGCTCGTGCAGGCCGTGCTGTTCATCGCCGCGGCGATCATCCTCACCCGCAAGGGCCGATCCGACCGCACGCCCCTGCGGCCCGCACTGCGGGTGCTCCGGGTCGCCGCGCTGGCCCTCGCCGCCGCGCCGGTGGCGTCGTTCCTCACCAACCTCGTGCCGTGGTGGAGCGCGGACAGGCCGGTCACGACGTTCTGGTGGGTGCTGCTCGGGTGGATCGCGCTCGTCACGGCTGTGGCCCTGGTCGGGCCGTGGCGGCGCAACCTGCTGGGGCCCACGGGCACCGTCGCCGGGGTGACGGTCCTCGTGCTGGTGGTCGACGCCTGCACCGGCTCGACACTCGTCATCGACTCCCCGATGGGCGCCCACCGGGTGCTCGCCGCGCGCTTCTACGGCTTGAGCAACCAGGCGTTCGCGCTGCTCACGGCCGCGGGGCTGCTGCTCGCGGTCGCGATCGCGGACCCGCTGCTGCGGCGCGGTCGTCGGCGGCTGGCCACCGCCGCGGTCGCGGGGCTCGGGCTGCTGCTCGTGGTCGTCGACGGCACCCCCGGGCTGGGCAGCGACTTCGGCGGCCCGCCCGCGCTCATCCTCGCGTTCGCGATGCTCACGATCGTGGTGAGCGGCCGCAAGGTCAGCTGGAAGTGGATCGGGCTCATCGCCCTGGCGGGGGTCGTGGTCGTCGGCGGCTTCGCGGTCCTCGACTGGCTGCGACCGCCCGCCGACCGCACCCACCTCGGCCGCTTCTTCGCGACCGTGCTCGACGGCGGGCTGTGGGACGTGGTCGGCCGCAAGATCGCCGTGAACCTCCGCGTCCTGACCTCCTGGCGCTACCTCGTGCTCGCCATCGGCGGCGTGCTGCTGACCTGGCTCGTCATCGCCGGTGGTCGACCCCGGCGCGGCGCGCTCATGGGCACGGGCAGCTCGATGGCCGGCCTGCAGCGGGCCGTCCCGCTCCTGCGGCCCGCGGTGGCGGCGATCGCCGCGGCGCTGACCATCGGGTTCCTCATGAACGACTCCGGCATCGTCGTGCCGGCCACGGGCATCGCGCTCGCGGTGCCGTGCCTGGTGGCCGCGGCCGCGCAGTGGCGGCTGGGCGCGCCGGACGGCGAGCTGGAGGAGACCGCCGCGGCGTCTCTCGGCTCGACGCCGACCGGCTCGGCGTCTACCGGTGAGTCTGCGGAGGCTTCTGCGCCGGTGTGACGGTCCGCTTCACGGCACCGGCCGCGCGGCGTACGCGGCGCGCGTTGACCGCCAGCTGGACGTCCCGGTACTGCGCGGCGCGGTGCATCTGGCCCTTGAGGTCCGATCCCGACGGCCGGTGCTTGAGGTCGCACGGGATCTCCACGACGCGGAACCCGCGGCGCAGCAGGTCGATCGTCATGCCCGTCTCGACGCCCCACCCGTGTGCCAGCGGCGTCGCCGCCTCGAAGGCCGCACGGGTCAGGCAGCGCATGCCGGACAGCGGCTGGGTCGGCGTCCAGCCGGTCATCGACGCGATGGCGCGACGGGCGGCGCCGACGACGATCCCGCGGCCCCCCGCACCGGGCTGCGGCGGGATCAGGGCGATCGCGAGGTCGGCGTGGCCCTCGAACACCGGCGGCACCAGCGGCGCGGTGTTGACCGCGGTCTCGCCCAGGTCGCCGTCGATGAACAGCAGGATGCGCGGCTGCCGGTCGGGGGCGTCGCGCATGGCGACCACGGCGGCGCCGGTCTCCATCGCGGCGGCCTTGCCCCGGTTGTGCGAGTGCCGGACGACGACCGCGCCGGCCTCGCGCGCGACGTGCTGGGTGTTGTCCTCGGAGCCGTCGTCGACCACCAGGACCAGGTCCACGTGAGGGATCGCGCGGGCCGACCGGACGGTCGCGGCGATGCGCCGGGACTCGTCCTTGGCGGGGATGATCACGGCCACCCGCTGGCGGGCCTTGTGCGCGGCCGCCTTGCGCTCGTCGACCGCGGCCTTGCGCACGTCGGCGACGGTCGGCGGCGCGACGACAGGTGCCGCGGGCGGGTCGACGACCTCGGTCGGGGTGGCGTCGTCGGGGGTCGGCACGGAGGTTCCCGCCGGCTGGTCGGCGGCCCGTCGGCCCTTGCGCATCACGTCCGCCACCCTATCCATCGTCGCGGGCGCCGCCCGCGGCGACACCGGTCTGTGGACGGCGTCAGCGCAGCGTGACCTGGCGGGCGACGAGGCCGGCGCGCGCGCGGCGCTCGTTCGCGTCGAGCGGCGAGGAGTCCTCGAGGGCGGCGGTGAACCGGGGCAGGAAGTCGGCGACCGGCTTCTCGATGTCCTCGGCCTCGGACCCCTTTGCCAGTTCCCACACCGGGACCACGAGGCCCGCGGAGCGGAAGTAGCCGACGAACTTCGCACCCTCGAACCCGGACTCGCGCTTGGCGTGCAGGCGGGCGAGGCCGTCGAGCACGACCTGCTCCTCGTGCGGCTGGGCCCAGCGGAGGAACTCGCGGGCGCCCATCCGGCACCAGTACGCGGCGTCGGCGGACTCGAGCTTGACCGTGTCGATGATGCCGGCGTCGGCCTCCTCGATGGCGGCCTGCAGGTCGGGGGTGCGCTCGGTGTCGGGGGCGAGCCAGTACGCGAACGAGTCCTGCACGGTCACGTCGAACGGCACGGACAGGTCGAGCACGTCCTGCAGGCGCGGGCCGGGCTCGGGCAGGCCGATGGTCTCGACGGCGGTGCCGGCCTCGACCTCGAGGGCCTCCAGCAGCGCGTGCGCGAGGTCGCGGCTGACGTCGTTGGAGCTGCTGGTGGTCTGCAGGGCCAGGAGGACGACGCCGTCGGCGCGGTGCAGCGCCGGCCAGCTGGTGGGCAGGACGGTGGTGACCAGCACCTCGCGCGCGCCGTGCTCCTTCGTGGTGCGGGCGGTCGCCGTGGCCGCGGGGACCAGCTCCTTGAGCGCGACCCAGTCGGGCTCACCGGGGAGCCCCTCGAACGGGCGCAGCACGAAGTCGGACGAGTTCTTGGCCATGGCGCAAAGGTTACCGGTCCCTCCGGGACCGACCAGCCGGGCCGACCGGTCCACGTCTCGCCCGGTCGGTCCGGCAGGGGGTCGCGGCGGACGGGGCGTTAGGGGAGGATCGCGACATGGACCCGCGCGCCGGAACACCCGCCCAGCCGTCCGACCTCGTCGATCTCGACGCCCTGACCAGCGCGTACTACGACCGTGAACCCGACCTCGACGACCCCGGGCAGCGCGTGGTCTTCGGCACCAGCGGCCACCGCGGGTCGGCGCTGGACACCGCGTTCAACGAGGCGCACATCGTCGCCATCACCGCCGCGATCGTCGAGTACCGCCGGGATCAGGGCACCGACGGCCCCCTGTTCATCGGCCGCGACACCCACGCGCTGTCCGACCCCGCCTGGCGGTCCGCGCTCGAGGTGCTCGCCGCCGCCGACGTCGAGGTGCACGTCGACGCCCGCGACTCGTGGACCCCGACGCCGGGCGTCTCGCACGCGATCCTGCGGCACAACGGCGCGGGCAGCTCCGAGGGCGTGCGCACGCAGGGTCCCGGGCTGGCCGACGGCATCGTCGTCACCCCGTCGCACAACCCGCCGCGCGACGGCGGCTTCAAGTACAACCCGCCACACGGCGGCCCCGCGGGGTCCGAGGCGACCGGGTGGATCGCCGACCGCGCCAACGAGATCCTGGCGACCGGGTGGAAGAGCGTCGCGCGCGTGAGCGCCGAGACCGCGCTGGCGGCGGACACCACCCTCAAGCACGACTACCTGTCGTCGTACGTCGCGGACCTGGCCAACGTCATCGACGTCGAGGCCATCCGCGCGTCGGGCGTCCGCATCGGCGCCGACCCGCTCGGTGGCGCGTCCGTCGAGTACTGGGGCGAGATCGGCGAGTACTACGGGCTCGACCTCACCGTGGTGAACCCGACCGTCGACCCGCGATGGGCGTTCATGACGCTCGACTGGGACGGCAAGATCCGGATGGACTGCTCGTCGCCGTACGCGATGGCGTCGCTGGTGGCTCGCATGGCCGGCGACCCGGCACCCTTCGACATCGCGACCGGCAACGACGCGGACGCCGACCGGCACGGCATCGTCACGCCCGACGGCCTGATGAACCCGAACCACTACCTCGCGGTCGCCATCTCCTACCTGTACGGCGGGGCTCGGCAGGGCTGGCCCGCCGGGACGGCCATCGGCAAGACGCTCGTCTCGTCCAGCCTCATCGACCGCGTGGCCGGCAAGCTCGGGCGGAGGCTGCTCGAGGTGCCCGTCGGGTTCAAGTGGTTCGTGCCCGGGCTGGTGGACGGGTCGGTCGGGTTCGGCGGCGAGGAGTCCGCCGGGGCGTCGTTCCTGCGCAAGGACGGCACCGTGTGGACCACCGACAAGGACGGCATACTGCCGGCGCTGCTGGCATCGGAGATCCTGGCGACCACCGGTAAGTCGCCCTCGGCCCACCACCGCGACCTCGTCGCCGAGTTCGGCGAGTCCTGGTACGCGCGGGTCGACGCGGCCGCCTCCCGCGAACAGAAGGCGACCCTCTCGAAGCTCACGCCCGACCAGGTGACCGCCACGACGCTGGCGGGCGAGACGATCACCGCCAAGCTGACCAACGCGCCGGGCAACGACGCGGCGATCGGCGGCCTCAAGGTCACCACCCAGAACGCGTGGTTCGCCGCGCGGCCGTCGGGCACCGAGGACGTCTACAAGATCTACGCCGAGTCGTTCGTGTCCGCCGAGCACCTGGCGCAGGTGCAGGCCGAGGCGAAGGACGTGGTCTCGGCGGCGCTCGGCGGGTAGCCGTCAGCTCCGGGCGGGCCGCAGCAGATCCTGGTAGTCGGGGTGCCGCGCGATCCACGCCTTCACGTACGGGCAGAACGCGACCACGTCCCGACCGCTCGCGCGGACCGCGTCGAGGGCTTCCTTCACCAGCGTCGACGCGACGCCCTGGCCCTCGAACTTCGGGTCGACCTCGGTGTGCGTGAAGATCACCGTCGGGCCGATCGTGTCGTACACCGAGAACCCCATCAGCTCGCCGTCGGCGCTGCGCGCCTCGAACCGGTGCTCGTCGGGGGCGTCGCTGACCTGCACGTCTGTCATGCCATCGATGGTGGGGCACGACGGGCGACGGCGGTAGACCTGATGACACACTGACTTCATGCTCCAGCCCTACCGAGACGTGCTGTCGCGTCCCGGGGCGCTCGCGTTCTCCGGCTCGGGCGTGGTCGCCCGGCTGCCCATGTCGATGGTCGGCATCGGCATCGTGCTCATGGTCTCGTCGCTCTACGACTCCTACGGGCTGGCCGGCAAGGTGTCCGCGGTCTACGTCGTCGCGCAGGCGTTGTGCTCGCCCCAGCTGGCCCGCCTCGTCGACCGGCACGGACAGTCGCGGGTCATGCGCCCCGCCATCGCGATCGCGGCCGTCGGGCTGGTCGGTCTCGTGGTCGCGGCCTCGACCCGGGCACACGAGGTCTGGCTCTACCTCGCGGCGGTCGTCACCGGCGCGGCCATCGGGTCGTTCGGGTCGCTGGTCCGGGCGCGCTGGGCGCGGGTGCTCGGCGACGACGCCCACCGGATGCACACCGCCTACTCGCTGGAGTCGGCGCTCGACGAGCTGGTCTTCATCGTCGGCCCCGTGCTCGCCACGCTCCTCGCCACCGGCGTCGCCCCCACCGCCGGGCTCGTCGTGCCCCTCGTCGCGATGATCGTGGGCGGCTACTGGTTCCTCTCGCTGCGGCACACCGAGCCCCCGGCCGCGCCCGTCGGCAGCCCGCGCCCCCGCGGCTCGGTGCTGGCACGGCCCGGCATGATCGTCCTGGCGCTCGTGTTCGTCGCCATGGGCTCGATCTTCGGCGCCACCGACGTCTCGACCGTGGCCTTCGCCGACGAGTCCGGTCACAAGGGCACCGCCGGCATCATCCTGGCGATCTTCGCGCTCGGCTCGCTGATCTCCGGCCTGCTCTACGGCACCCGGCAGTGGAAGCGGCCGCTGCACCTGCGGTTCGCCACGGGCGTCGTCGCGCTCGCCGTCGGCGTCTGCTTCTTCTTCCTCGTGCAGTCCCTCGTGGCGCTCGCGGCCGTGATGTTCGTCACCGGGTTCGCCATCGCTCCGACGCTCATCAACGGCAACGGGCTGGTGCAGGACCTGGTGCCCCGGGAGCGGCTGACCGAGGGGCTGACCTGGGTGGGCACCTCGCTGGGCGTCGGCGTGTCGGTGGGCTCGTCCATCGCGGGAGCGCAGATCGACGCGAACGGCTCGCACGCCGGGTTCCTCGTGGTCGTCGTCTCCGCCGGGTTCGCGGTCGTCGCCACGCTGGCGGCCTTCCGGACCCTGCGCGGCGATGCCGGCGAGCACGTCCACGACTCCGTCGAGGCCGGGTCGCCGTCCGCGACCGGGGGCGCGGCCGTGGCGGCGTGCGAGGTCGCGGAAGCCGTGGAACCGGCACGGTCGGTGGGTACCCTCGGGCCGTGATCGACGCCCTCACTTCGCTGGTCGCCCCCCTCGGCACCCTGAAGGACGCCGACCTGCTCACGGGGGGCCAGTTCGCGACGACGTACCGCGTGACGATGACCGACGGCTCCCGGGTGGTCGTGAAGACCGCCCCGGTGGGCACCGACCAGCTGCTGACCTACGAGCGCGACCTCCTGCGCGCGGAGGCGCTGGTCTACGGGCTCGCCGCGTCGGTCCCGGAGCTGCTGATGCCGCGGGTGCTGCTCACGGACTTCTCGCGCACCGTCCTGCCCAGCGACGTCCTCGTGGTCAGCCACCTGCCCGGCGTCCCGATGGTCGACTCGGGCCTCGCCGACGACGACCCCCGGACCATGCGCGACCTCGGCTCGGTGATGGCGGCGCTGCACGGTCTGACCGGGGACGCGTTCGGGTACCCGTCGGCGCCGGCGCCCACCTGGCGGATCGCGTTCGAGCGGATGGTCGAGGACCTCCTCGCCGACGCCGACCGGTGGTCCGTCGCCGTGCCCGCCGCCGAGGTCCGCGCGGCCGTGGCCCGGCACGCGCACGTGCTGGCGTCCGTCGACAGGCCCGCGCTCGTGCACACGGACCTCTGGGCGGGGAACCTGTTCGTCACGCCGGGGACCGGGGCGCTGGTCGGGGTCATCGACCCGGAGCGCGCGTTGTGGGGCGACCCCGTGCTCGAGCTCGTCGGCGTGCACCAGATGCGCCGCGACCCCCCGCCGGCCGCCCTGCTCGAGGGGTACGGCCCCGGGCTCGACGTCACCAGTGGGTCCGCCCGCACGCGCCTGGAGCTGTACCGGATGCGGCACTGCCTCGTGATGGCGATCGAGATCACGCCGCGGAAGTTCGAGGGCGACTGGGTCGACGGCCACCGCGCGACTGTCTCGGCGAACCTCCACGCGGCGCTCGCGGCACTGGCTTGAAAGCAGTCCCTTTCTTGACATGACTTGTTTTCGGTGACACGGTCGTCCCCATGCTCGACATCACCGTCATCGAGGACCCCGCCGTCGCCGAGGCCGCGCTCGACCCGACCCGCGCACGGCTGCTGGCGGCGCTCGCCTCGCCCGGGTCGGCCACGTCCCTGTCGGGTCCGCTCGGGCTGTCCCGCCAGCAGGTCAACTACCACCTGCGCACGCTCGAGAAGCACGGCCTGGTCGTCCTCGTCGACGAGCGCCGCAAGGGCAACATGACCGAGCGCGTGCTCCAGGCGACCGCGGCGTCGTACGTGATCTCACCCGTCGCGCTGCCCGCCGTGGCGCCGGACGCCGACGCCCTGCGCGACCAGCTCTCCGCGCAGTGGATGCTCGCGCTCGGCGCCCGGCTCGTGCACGAGATGGGCTCGCTCATCATCGGCGCCCAGCAAGCCGGCCAGCGGCTGGCCACCTACGCCGTCGACGGCCAGGTTCGGTTCGCCAGCGCGGCCTCCCGCGCCTCGTTCGCCGACGAGCTGTCCGTCCTGCTCGCCGACCTCGTCGGCAGGTACGACGCCCCCGACGGCCGCGACCACCGGTTCGTCGTCGCCCTGCACCCCGCCCTCAAGACACCGATCACCTCGACCAAGGAGAACTGACATGGCCCGCGAGTTCGAGATCGTCCGCGAGCACGACATCGACGCCCCCGCGGAGGAGGTCTGGGACGCGATCACCGACGGGAACGGCGGCTGGCTGTGGCCCATGGAGTACGAGCCCCGCGTCGGCGGCGCCGCCGCGTTCGGTGGCAGGGTCGTCGCTTGGGACCCGCCGCGCCACCTCTCGGGACGCATGGAGGGCCCGGACGGCTGGTTCAACCAGGTCGAGGAGGTGCTGACGCCGCTCGAGGGCGGACGTACCCATCTGCGCTACGTGCACTCCGGGGTCTTCGTCGACGACTGGGACAACCAGTACGACGGCGCCGGCGCGCACACCGACTTCTACCTGCACACGCTGTCCGAGTACATCGCGCACTTCAGCCGCCGCCCGGTCGTCTACTCGTCGACCGACGCTCCCGCGGCATCGAACACCCCCGACGGGTTCGCGCGACTGCGGGACGCGCTGGACCTCACCTCCCTGCCCGGCAGCCCGGCCGAGGTGGTCGTCGACTACGACACCGAGCACTTCCTCGGCCTGCGCACCGAGACGGCGCTGGTCCGCTTCTTCGGCCGCAACGCCTGGGGCGCCCCGGTGGGCGTCGCCGTGCACGACTTCGCTCCGGGGGCCGACGCCGAGGCGACGACCGCGGCCTGGGACGGCTGGCTGGCGAAGGTCTACGCCTGACGTCGGCGTGCGGGCGTGACCACCGGGGCACACGATGGGCCGACCGTCCACCACCCCCGGAGGCCCCCGTGGCACGACGTCGATCCATCGCCGACCTGCTCGTCGCCCAGCTGGTCGCCGCCGGCGCGCGGCACATCTACGGGATCGTCGGCGACAGCCTCAACCCCGTCGTGGACGCTGTCCGGCGGGCCCGCGACGACGGCGTCGACATCGCGTGGGTGCACGTCCGGCACGAGGAGGCCGGCGCGTTCGCGGCGGCGGCCGAGGCCGAGCTCACCGGTCGGCTGGCGGTCTGCGCCGGGTCCTGCGGGCCGGGCAACCTCCACCTGATCAACGGCCTCTACGACGCCAACCGCTCGCGCGTCCCGGTCCTGGCGATCGCGTCGCACATCCCGAGCGCCCAGATCGGGACGCAGTTCTTCCAGGAGACGCACCCCGACCGGCTGTTCCTCGAGTGCTCGGTGTTCTCGGAGATGATCTCGACGGCGGCGCTGGCACCCCGCGTCATCCGGTCGGCCATCCACCACGCCTACGGCGCTCCCGGCGTCGCCGTGCTGACGCTGCCGGGAGACGTCGCGGACCTCGAGGCACCCGATGCCGGCGTCGACGTGCTCACTCCCCCGCCCGCGCCGCGAGTGGTTCCCGATGAGGGAGCGGTGCGGGCCCTCGCCGAGGCGATCGACGCGGCGGGCAAGGTGACGATCTTCGCCGGGGCCGGCGTGCGGCACGCCCGCACGGAGGTCCTGGCGCTCGCCCGGGTGCTCAACGCCCCGGTCGGGCACAGCCTGCGGGGCAAGGAGCACATCCAGGTCGACAACCCGTTCGACGTCGGCATGTCCGGGTTGCTCGGGTACGGCGCGTGCCAGTCCGCCATGGAGGGCGCCGATCTGCTGCTCCTGCTGGGCACCGACTTCCCGTACGACCAGTTCCTGCCGACCGGCGTCCGCACCGCTCAGGTGGACATCGAGCCGACCCGGCTCGGCCGGCGGACGCGCAACGACCTCGTGGTGCACGGCGACGTCGGCGAGACGGCGAAGGCGCTCCTGGCCCTGGTGACGCCGAAGAAGAGCCACCGGTTCCTCGACCAGATGCTCAAGAAGCACCAGCGCGCGATGAGCGGCGTGGTCGGCGCGTACACGAAGGACGTGGAGCACACCGAGCCGATCCACCCCGAGTACGCGGCCGTGCTGCTGGACGAGGAGGCGCCCGACGACGCGGTCTTCACGGTCGACACCGGCATGTGCAACGTCTGGGCGGCCCGCTACATCACGCCCAACGGGAGGCGTCGGGTCATCGGCTCGTTCCTGCACGGGTCGATGGCCAACGCCGTGCCCCACGCGATCGGTGCCGCCCTGTCTGGCGACGGCCGGCACGTCGTCGCGATGGCCGGTGACGGCGGCCTCTCGATGCTGCTGGGCGAGCTCATCACCGTGAAGGTGCTCGATCTGCCGGTCAAGATCGTCGTCTTCGACAACGCGACGCTCGGCATGGTGCGGCTCGAGATGCTGGTCGACGGCCTGCCCTCGTACGCGACGGACACCCCGCCGGTCGACTACGCGGCGATCGCGTCGGCCATCGGCATCCCGTCGGTGCGCGTCGAGGAGCCCACCGCGATCCGGGCCGCCCTGCGGGAGGCGTTCTCGCACGACGGTCCGGCGCTGATCGACCTGGTCACCGACCCGCGCGCGCTGTCGCTGCCGCCGAAGATCACGCGCGCCCAGGTCTCCGGGTTCACCGCCGCCATGAGCAAGGAGGTGCTCGGCGGCGGGCTGGGCGAGGTCATGGCGATGGCCCGCTCGAACCTGCGGAACCTGCCTCGTCCCTAAGGCACCGGGTGGCGCGCGTCGTAGTCCCAGAACGAGCGCTGCGAGCGGACGAGCACCCACAGCAGCACCACGCAGAGGCAGCCGCCGATGACCGCGGCCCACCCCTCGCCGATCTTGGCCGCGGCCCCGCCGAGCAGCGCCTCGCCCAGCCGCGGGCCGCCCGCGACGAYGACGATGAACACGCCCTGCAGGCGGCCGCGCATGTCGTCGGGCGTCGCCGTCTGCAGGATCGTCTGCCGGAACACCGAGCTGATCGCGTCGCTGGCCCCGGCGACCACCAGCATGAGCACGGCGATCGCGAGCGCCAGCCAGAGCACCTGGTCCGGGTGCGACTGCCCGGCCAGCACCAGCACCAGCCCGAACCCGGCGATGGCCAGACCCCAGACGGTGATGGCGACCGCGATGATCCGGCCCTGCCAGCGGATCCGGGTCAGCCCCCCGGAGAACAGCCCCGCGAGCCCGACACCGACCGCCGCGGAGGCCGCCATGACGCCGGTCGTCGTCGCGCCGCCGCCCAGGTAGACCAGGCCGACGGCCGGGAACAGCACGCGCGGCGACGACGTGATCATGGCGACCAGGTCGACCGCGAACGTCATGCGCACGTTCCGCTGCGTGCCCAGGTACCGGAAGCCGTCGACCACGGACGCGAGCCCTGCCCGCTCGCGGCGGGTCTCGGAGTGCTCCGGCGGCTGCGGGGGCAGGCGGAACACGGCCGCGAGCGCCGCCGTGAACAGCACCGCGTCGAGCGTGTAGGCGACGCCGTAGTCGAAGGCGGCCACCAGCGCGGCACCCAGCAGCGGGCCCACAGTGAACGCGACGCTGAACCCGAGCGTCTGCAGGGCGTTCGCCGCGGGCAGGAGCGTGGGGTCGAGCAGCCGCGGGATGATGGCCGACCGCGCAGGCGCGTTCACCGCGAACGCCCCCGACTGCACGGCGACCAGAAGGAACAGCACCCACACCTGCGAGTTGCCCAGCCACGCCTGTACCGCCAGCCCGATCGTGGCGCCCCACGCCACGAACGACGCGATCAGCGCGACCGTGCGGCGGTCGTAGTGGTCGGAGATCGCGCCGCCGTACAGGCCGAAGAACACCAGCGGCACCAGCGCGCAGAGCCCGAGGATGCCGACCGACGCGGTCGACTGCGTGAGCGCGTAGACCTGCAGCCCCACCGCGACGACGGTCAGCTGCGCCCCGAGGTTCGAGATCGACAGCCCCCACCACAGCCGCCGGAACGCCGGGCTGGCGCGCAGGGGTGTCGTGTCGACGACGAACGAGGGCATCGGGCGAGTTTAGTTGCCCGAGAGACGCAGCCCGCCCGGCGTCCGGCGCCGGCGCCGAGCTCGTGACTCGCCGCCCATCTCGCCGGTCCGAACCGGCGAGCTCGACGCGCAGTCACGAGGTCGCGGGTTCGCGACGAGGTCGCGGGTTGCGACTGACGACTTCGTCGGAAACCCACGAGTTCGCGCGGCGTGCGGCGGATCGCGTGCCACCCTTGCCCGGTGAGCAGCGCTGTCGAGCACCTCGTCGTCATGGGGGTGTCGGGGACCGGGAAGTCGACGACCGCGGCGCTCCTCGCCGCCAGGCTCGGGTGGCCGATGATCGAGGGCGACGACCTCCACCCGGCGGCCAACGTCGAGGCCATGCGCGCGGGCAGGGCGCTGACCGACGCCGATCGCGGTCCGTGGCTGCGCGCGATCCGGGACGCGATGACGGCCGCGGGCGGGTCGACGGTGGTCACGTGCTCGTCGCTGCGCCGCTCCTATCGCGACGTCCTGCGGACCGCGCAGGGACGCGTCCGGTTCGTGCACCTGGTGGTCCCGGCCGACGAGCTCGCGCGCCGGCTGGCCGTCCGCGCGGGCCATTTCATGCCGGCGACGCTGCTGGCCTCGCAGCTGGCCACCCTCGAACCACTGGGTCCCGACGAGGACGGCGTGGACGTCCCGGTCGTCGGAACGCCGGAGCAGACCGCCGACGAGGCCCTCCGCCTGCTCGACGCGAGTTCGTGAGCTCGCGACGACGGACCGGCCGCCTGAGCGACCGGCCCGTCGTGCTCGTCGTCAGCCCTCCAGCGACGCGCCCGTCTCCAGGACCGTCTTGAGGTCGGACAGGATCTGGGGCCAGCCGCCGCCGAACTGCGGCAGGTCGCCCGAGATCAACGACGCCGTCCGCGGGGCGCCGGTGACGTCGTGGACCACGGTCAGCTGCGTGATGCCCGTGCCGCGCTCCTCGAGCTCGTAGGTGAGCCGCGTGAAGCCCTCGACGCTGGCCTCGGCGTCCCAGAGCGTGCGCCAGGTCTGCACGAGCTTGCTGCCGGGCACCACCTCGACCACCTCGCCGTCGACGATCGGCTGCCCGGCGGTGGCGCCGCCGAACTCGATCATCGCGGCGGACGGCTCGGTGCTGAACGCGCCGCCGGGGATCAGGTCGTAGGTGCTGGAGCACTTGTACCCGTAGCGGTCGTTCCACTCGGGCGAGGTGATCGCGCGCCACACTGTCGCGGTGTCGGCCTTGATCCAGATGCGGTTGACGAGGACGGTCGTCGTGGCCGTGTCGGTCTGCGTGCTCATGGTGCTCTCCAACAGGGATTTGAGGTCGGTGAGGGCGTGCAGACGCTCCGCCCCCAGCACGTCGTACTTGTCGATCCACCGCTCGTGGATCTGTTGGATCGGGACGGCGTTGAGGAAGTGCAGCTTTTCCCGCCCCGATCGTCGGGTAACCACGAGGCCCGCCTCCTCGAGCACCTTGAGGTGCTTCATGACCCCGAACCGGGTCATCTCGAGGCCCTCCTCGAGCTCCGTGAGCGTGCGGCCGTCACGCGCGAAGAGCTGGTCGAGCAGGTGGCGACGGGTGGTGTCGGCAAGCGCCTTGAACACCGGGTCCTCGTCCATACCGTCGACGATAGGTGACTAATTAGTCACATGTCAACGGTCACCAGCTGCGCGTGCCCGGCGAGCCCTTGAACGGGCCGACGACCCGGGGCGTGATCCAGCCGCCGTAGAACCCGCCGGCCTGGGGCTGCACCTGCTCGCCGTCGACGGTGCAGGTCAGGTCGTCGGCGTAGAGCGCGACCCGGTCGGCGAGGACCTCGTAGCCCGGCAGGGGCGTCGGGTAGGTCCACCCCACCCGGGACAGCAGACGACCGCCGACGCGCACGGAGAGGTAGTCGGCGACGCCCTTGAACTCGCAGACCGACGACCCGACGGCGGCCTCCAGCACGCCGGCCTCGAACGCGTCGAAGGGCAGGTAGTACACGGGCGGGTGGCTCGTCTCGAGCACCCGCACGGCGTCCGTCGTCAGCGCGACCGGGTGCCCGTCGAGCGTCACGACGACGCGCTCCGTCGTGGGCTCGACGCGCGGCGGCCGCGGGTAGTCCCAGACCGACTCCTGCCCGGGTGCGGCCGACAGCGGGACCGGCGTCACCGCTGCCCGGGGTTGGCGTCGTCGGCGTCCATCAGGGGCTCGACGACGACGTCGTCACTGTCGTACTTGGTGGTCGAGCTCGACATCGCGCCCGTGGCCGTGTCGACGGCCTTCTCCCAGAGTGCGGCGCCCTGCGTCTTCGCGAACTCCGTCGCCTTGCTCTCGTACTCCTGCACGTAGTCCTGCACGCGCGGGTCCTGCCACACATCGGTGGCCCAGACCTTGAACTTCGCCAGCTGGCGACGGCCGGACGTGGTGCCGAACAGGTACGCGGTGCCCACGCCCGCGAGAAACACGACCTTCTTCATGCGGTCCTCCGTTGCTCGTCCCAGGGTTCGAGCGTAGGCAGGGATCGGCGGGACCGCGCGTCAGGAGGCGGTCAGTGCCCGGCGGTCAGCGGGAGGTGCCGGACGCTGCGGAACCGTCGGTCGCCGCCGTCGACGGGGTCGGTGAACGCGATCTCGCCGGCCAGCAGCTGCAGCGGTCTGCTGAAGTCGTCGACTGCGACGTCCTGCACCACGGGGTACAGCGGGTCGTCGACGATCGGGATGCCGAGGCCGTGCAGGTGCAGGCGGAGCTGGTGCGTGCGACCCGTGCGGGGCGTCAGCCGGTAGACCCCGCGACCGTCCACCTCCGACTCGAGCTCGACGCGGGTCTCCGCGTTGACCGGGGCGCCGGGCACGACCTCGGCCTGCCAGGCGCCGCGCTCCTTGCGGATGTGGTTGCGGACCACGAGCGGGAACGTCAGGTCCACGCGCAGCGGCGCCATCGCCCAGTACGTCTTGTGCACCGCCCGGTGCTCGAACAGGGTCTGGTACGGCCCGCGCCACCGGGGCTCGGTCGCCAGCATCAGCAGGCCCGACGTCACCCGGTCCAGGCGGTGCAGCGGGGACAGGTCCGGCAGGCCCAGCTGGGCGCGCAGGCGGACCACGACGCTCTGCTGCACGTGCCGACCGCGCGGGATCGACGAGAGGAAAGCCGGCTTGTCCACCACCACGAGGCGGTCGTCGCGATGCACCACGTGGATCGGCGCGGTCACCTCGGGCTCGTCACGCAGGTCGCGGTGGAACCACACGAACCGGTGCGGGGCGTAGGGGTCGTCCGCGAGGACCGCGCGGCCGCCCTCGTCGACGAATCGCTCCCCCACCAGCATCTCCGCGACGTCGACGTGCGCGGGCAGCCGGTCGCGGAGCCAGTCGCCCATGGTCGCCCACTCGGCCTGCGGTGAGCGGTCCGGGGTGCGCAGCCACGCGGCGCTCAGGCCGTGACGCGCCGGCAGCGGCGAGCGAGGAGGCACGTCTACGGCTCTCGCAGCGGTGCGAGGAGGTCGAGCGCGACGACCCGGGCGGCGGCCGTGCGGGCCGCCTGGTCGCCCCCGATCGGCAGGGGCGACTCCCCACCGACGGCGCCCAGCACCAGCGCCGCGAACAGCAGCGTCGCGCGCAGCGAGGCCTCGGGCGTGGGGTCCTCGCCCGCGATGGCCGTCACGAGCGTGCGCAGCACCCCGATCTGCATCCCGCCGAACTCGCTGCGCTCGACGACCGCGGGGTTGGTCTGCCCGAACCGCAGGATGATCCCGCCGTCGGACTGCACCAGGGTGAGCAGCCTGTCCACCAGCTGCTCGTCGCGCGCGCGGCTCGACGGCTCCGCCCGGGCCCACGACGCCAGCTCCTCGAAGCGCTCGGTGTACCCGGACATCGCGCTGCCGACGATGTCCTCCTTGGTGCGGAAGTGGTAGTACAGCGCGGCCTTGGTCAYGCCGACCTCGTCGGCGATCTCGCGCAGAGACGTCTTGTCGTACCCGTGCTCGACGAACCGTCGCATGGCCACCGTCACGATCTGCTCGCGGGTGGCGCTCCCGTCGCGGGGCATCGGCACGACTCCTTCCTGTGGCTTCTCTCAGCGAGCCTACTTGACGACCGGCAAGTAACCAGGTCTAGTCTCGATCGCGTTACTAGCCGGTCGACAAGTAAGCGAGGACGAGATGACCACCGCCACGATGCCACGCCCGCCGGAGAACGGAGCGACCCCACTGAGCCCCCGGCGGATCGGGCTCATCATGGTCAGCCTCGTGCTGGCCCTCATCCCCCTCCAGCTCGACGCCCTCGTCGCCGCGACGGCCCTGCCGACCATCGCCGGCGACCTCGGCGGCTTCGACAGCCTCGCCTGGATCACCACCTCCTACCTGCTGGCGATGGCGATCGGCACCGTCGTCGCCGGCCGGCTGGGCGACATGTTCGGCCGGCGTCGCCTGCTGCTCGCCGCGCTCGTCGCGTTCGGCGTCGGCTCCGTGCTCACCGGCCTGGCGCCGAGCATGGGCGCCCTCGTCGGGGCGCGGACGCTGCAGGGCCTCGGGGCCGGCATGACGTTCACCAGCCTGCTCGCGGTGGTCGCCGACGTCGCGCCGCCCGACCGCCGGGCCCGCTACCAGGGCATCCTGGGCGCGATCGCGCCGGTGTCGATGATCGTCGGGCCGTGGGCCGGCGGCGTCATCACCGAGCACCTGGGCTGGCGCTGGATCTTCCTGCTGAACGTCCCGCTCGTCCTGGCGTCGATCGCCGGCGTGCTGGCGTTCGTCCGCCTGCCCGTCCGACCCCGCGGCGGTCGCGTGGACGTCGCCGGGCTGGTCGCGGTCGTGTTCGCGAGCTCCGGCCTGGTGCTCGCGGCGACGTGGGGCGGCCACCGGTACGGGTGGGGCTCGTGGCAGGTGCTCGGCGCCCTCCTCGTCGCCGCCGTCGCCATCGGTGCGCTGGTCCTCGTCGAGGGCAGGGCCGCACACCCCGTCCTCCCGCTCGACCTGTTCCGCACCCGCTCGGTGGTGCTCTCGTTCGTCGTGCTCGCCCTGGGCATGGGGGCCGTCATGACGAGCGCCATCACCTACCTGCCGGTGTTCCTGCAGCTGGTGCAGGGCCGCTCCGCCAGCAGCAGCGGCCTGCTGCTGCTCCCCCTGCTGCTGCCCGCGATCGTGGTCGGCGTGCTCGCCGGCCGCTTCACGACGAACCCGGCGCGATTCCGCCCGACCATGGTGCTCGGCACGTCGCTGCTCGTGGCCGCGAGCGTCCTGCTGGCCACCATGACCGTCGACACGTCCGGCTTGCTCACGGCGGCCTACATGGTGCTGGCCGGGTTCGGCATCGGGCTGCTGTTCCAGACCCCCATGGTGCTCGTGCAGAACTCGGTGCCGGGCGGAGAGATCGGGGCGGCCACGGGCGCGGCGGGCTTCATGCGGATGATCGGTGCCGCCGTCGGTGCGGGCGCGCTGGGTGCCCTGTTCTCCAGCACCGTCGCCGCCGCGATGCCGGACGACGTCGACGCCGCGTCGCTGACGCCCGAGACCGTCACTGCACTGCCGACCGCCGTGCAGGCGGCGGCGCGGACGGCGGTCGCGACGGGCTCGTCGGCCCTGTTCTGGGTCGCGGCGGCCCTCGCCGCGGTCGCGCTGGTCGCGGCTCTCGCGCTGCCCCGGCGCACGGTCTCGCCCGCCGCACCGACCGAGGCGGCGAGGTGACCAGGCTGATCGTTCCCGACGCGGTCGCCCGGGCGGAGCGGATCGAGCTCGCCCAGCCGTAGCGAACGCGTCGCCCGATCGGGCTCCGCTCGTCGGCGTGGCGCGGTACGTTCACGGCTGTACGGGGCAACCGTCCGGATCGACCGCCGCGGGGACGCGTCGCCGAGAGCGAGGGCGTACGGATGGCCGAGGGACGCGAGGCCGACCTCATGGTCGGCCGAGAGGCGCAGACGTCCGCCCTGCGCTCGATGGTTGTCGACGCGACGGCAGGAGTCGGCCGGTCGGTCGTCGTCGTCGGGGAAGCGGGGATCGGCAAGAGCCACCTCCTGCAGGACCTGGTCGACGCAGCGCCGGGCGCTCGCGCGCTGCGGGTGTCCGGGTCCGAGCCGGAACGGCAGCTGAGCTACGCCGCCCTGCACCGGATCCTTCGTCCGCTCGCCGACGAGGTCGCGCGCCTCCCGCCACCGCAGAGGTCGGCCCTGGAGGTCACCTTCGGTGAGACGGCCGGCCCGGCACCGAGCCGGTTCCTCGTGGGGCTCGCGACCCTGACGGTCCTGGGTGCGGCGGGCCGGTCGGCTCCGGTGCTCTGTGTCGTCGACGACGCGCACTGGCTGGACCGTGAGTCGCTCGACGCGCTGGCGTTCGTCGCACGGCGGCTGGAGCGAGAACGCGTCGCGCTGGTGCTGGCCACGCGGGACGAGGCCCCCGTCCTGGCGGCGCTCGACGGTCTGGACCGGAGCGAGCTCACGGGGCTGGCGACGCCGGCCGCCGCGAGCATGCTCGCGGAGCGCGTGACCGGACGGATGCACCCGTCCGTCGTGGACAGCATCGTCGAGCACAGCAACGGCAACCCGCTCGCCGTGCTCACCATCGCGCAGTCGCTCAGCGCACAGCAGCGCGCCGGCACGGCTGCGCTGCCCGACCCGTTGCCGATGACCAGCGGGATCCAGGACTACTTCCTGCGCGCCGTCGCGGCCCTGCCCGCCGCCACGCAGGAGTTCGTGCTCGTCGCGGCCTGCGCCTCGGCCGACGACCCGCAGACGGTCTGGCGCGCCGCGCACCTGCGAGGCCTCACCGCGAGGGACGCCGATCCGGCCACGGTGGCGGAGATCTGCACGGTCCGCGACGAGGTGCGGTTCAGCCACCCGCTGGTGCGGTCGGCGATCTACGGCTCCGCGGCGCCGGACGCCCGCCGGGCGGCCCACGCGGCCCTCGCCGAGGCGACCGCCCCGACCGATCCCGACCGACGGGCGTGGCACCTGGCCCAGGCGGCCGGCGCTCCGGACGACGCGGTCGCCGCCGAGCTGGAGCTCTCCGCCGAGCGCGCCCGCGCGCGTGGCGGGTACGCCGCGCAGGCGACGTACCTGCGCCGCTCCGCCGAGCTCACCGTGGACCCGTCGGTCGCGCTGCGCCGGACCCTGGACGCGGCCGACGCGTACGTCCTGTCCGGGGACCTCGAGACCGCCGGCGTCCTGGTCGAACAGAGCGCCGTCTCGTCGACGGGCCCGCAGCGTGCCCGCGGGCTGCTGGTCGAGGCCGAGATCGCCATCGCGCGAGCGGGCCCGGCCGGCGCCACCGCGACGCTGATGCAGGCGGTGGCGGAGGCGGCGCCCGGCGACACCGACTTCATCCGGAGCTGCCTGTGCGAGGCGCTGCTGTCGGCCGTCCTGGCCGGTCGCTACCTCAGCGGCACGACGCACCGCGCGGTCGCCGCGGCCACGCTGTCCACCGCGGGCCGGCGCCCCCAGCTCGAGGCCCTCGACCAGCTCTTCGACGCGTTCGCCATCCGGATCGGCTCGGGGTACGAGGCTGCGGTCCGCCCGATGCGCGCCGCCCTCGACGCGCTGACCCTCGACGCCGGCCACCTCGGACGGAACACCGTCGGCGCGGTCCTGCTCGCCATGATGGCCTGCGACGAGCTGTGGGACGAGGACGCGCGCAGGGAGCTGTTCGGCAGGCTCGAGCGGCGGCTGCGCCGGGAGGGCGCACTGGTCGACCTCTCGATCACCCTCTCGTCCGGTGCCGCGGGGCTGGTCCGCGAGGGGCGGTTCGCCGAGGCGACGGTCCTGTACGCCGAGAGCCAGGAGCTCAGCGCGGCGTACGGCCTGCGTAGCGAAGCCCCGTGGGTGCTGCTGTACGCGTGGCAGGGTCGCGACGCGCAGACGCGCGAGCTCGCCGGCTTCATGCGCGGGCAGCAGAGCCTCGGGCTCTGGACGTCGTTCGGGGCTCACTGCCTGGCGATCCTGGCGCTCGGTCAGCAGGACTACGCGGGCGCCCGCGACCTGCTCACGGAGATCTTCGACGACGACACCCCCGGCTTCTCGACCACGTCCCTGCCCGACCTGGTCGAGGCCGCGGTGCGGTCGGGCGACGACGCGGGCGCGCGGCGCGCCCTGGACCGGTTGACTGCCCGGGCGGCAGCGGCCTCGACGCCGGTGGCGGCCGGGCTGCTGGCTCGGTCGCGGGCGCTGCTCGCCGAGGACGACCAGGCCGAGGACCTGTTCACCACCGCCTTGGCGCTGCTGCAGGAGACCAACGTCGCCACCGACGTCGCGCGCTGCCACCTGCTCTACGGGGAGTGGTTGCGACGCTCCGGGCGTCGCACGGACGCCCGGGTGCAGCTGCGACGGGCGCACGAGATGTTCGCCGCGATGGGGGCGGGTGCGTTCGCCGAGCGCGCCCGTTCGGCGCTGCTGGCCACCGGCGCACGGACCTCGGCACCCGCCCGGGACCAGGGCGACGGGACGCTCACGCCGCAGGAGTCCCGGATCGCGGGCCTCGCCGCCCGCGGCATGACGAACTCCGAGATCGCGTCGAGCCTCTTCGTCACCCCGTCGACCGTCGAGTTCCACATGACGAAGATCCTGCGCAAGACGGGGGCCACCTCGCGGCGGGAGCTGCGCGGCCTGCTGGGGCGCTGACTGGGGTCTTTCCCGGGCGCGGACAAACCGGGCGCCATGGTCCGGTGGACCCATGGACCAGGAGCTGGCAGGCAAGGTCGCGGTCGTCACCGGCGCGAGCCGCGGGATCGGTCTCGCGATCGTCCGCGCGCTGGCCGCGGAGGGCGCCCAGGTGGTGGCCGGCGTGCGGTCGTCGAACGCCGAGCTGGAGTCGGTCGGCGGCTCGGTGCAGATCGTCACCGGCGACCTCGCCACGGCCGACGGACCCGGCCGGCTGATCGACGCCGCAGTTGCCGCGCACGGGCGGCTCGACGTGCTGGTCAACAACATCGGCGGCGTCCGCCCGCGCCTCGACGGCTTCGCAGCCGTGACCGACGAGGACTGGCTGTGGGCCTTCGCGACGAACCTCATGCCCGCGGTCCGGGCGACGCGAGCCGCGCTGCCGCACCTGCTGGCGAGCGCGCCGTCGTCCGTCGTGACGATCAGCTCGGTCAACGCCGCGCTGGCCGACCCGGCCGTCATCGACTACAGCGCCGCGAAGGCGGCGCTGACCAACTTCTGCAAGTCGCTGTCCCGCGAGGTCGGTCCGCTGGGCGTCCGCGTCAACACGATCAGCCCCGGCCCGGTCGCCACCGACCTGTGGCTGGGCGGGGGCGGCGTCGCCGAGACGATCGCCGCCCGCAGCGGCCGGAGCGCCTCGGACGTCGCCGCCGGCGCCGCCGCCGACTCCGCGACCGGCCGGTTCACCCGTCCCGACGAGGTCGCCGACCTCGTCGTCCTGCTCGCCGGCGGCCGCGCCTGGAACGCGACGGGCATCGACATCCGGATCGACGGCGGGCTCGTCACCACGCTGTGACCGGCTCACCCACCGAGGAGACCACCATGCCCGCACCGACCGCCCGCAGCGCCCGCGTCGTCGTCCGCATGCTCGCCGCCACGATGCTGTTCGCCCTGGCCGCCGCCTTCACCATGGGCAGCGCGAGCGCCCACCGCCCGGAGGCCCCCAAGCCGACGATCGTCCTCGTGCACGGCGCGTTCGCCGACGCGTCGAGCTGGTCGGAGGTCACGCAGCGGCTGCAGCGCAAGGGCTACACCGTGTACGCCCCGGCCAACCCGCTGCGCGGCATCGCGCCCGACGCCGACTACCTGCGCGCGTTCCTGGCGACCGTTCCCGGGCCGGTCGTGCTCGTCGGCCACTCCTACGGCGGCGCCGTCATCACCAACGCCGCCACCGGGAACGGCAACATCCAGGCCCTCGTCTACGTCGCGGCGTACGCGCTCGACGAGGGCGAGAGCGTCGGCGCCGCCAACGCGCTGGGCGGCGGCACCGCCCTGCTCGGCCAGCACATCGTGGTCCGGCCGACCGCGGGCGCCGCACCCGGTGACGTGGACGCCTACGTCGACCCGGCGTTCTTCCGGGACGTCTTCGCGGCGGACCTGCCCGCGTCGCAGGCCCAGGTGATGGCTGCCGGCCAGCGCCCCCTGCTCGCTTCCGCGCTCGGAACCCCCTCCGGCGTCCCCGCCTGGCGCAGCATCCCGTCCTGGTACGTCGTCGCGACGAAGGACCACGCGATCCCGCCGGAGGCCGAGCGTGCGATGGCCGCCCGCGCCGGTGCGACCACCGTCGAGCTGACCACCTCGCACGTCCCGATGCTCAGCCGCCCCGACGCCGTCGTCCAGGTCATCCTCAGCGCCGCCGGCCGCTGAGCCCCGTCCCACCCCAAGGAGCACCCTCATGTCCGAGAACCCGCCCGTCGTCCTCATCCACGGCCTCTGGATCCATGCCTCCGCGTGGGCACCCTGGATCGACCTGCTCGCCACCCGCGGCTTCACGGCCACCGCCCCGGGCTGGCCGGGCGAGGCCGCCACGGTCGCGGAGACCCGTGAGCACCCCGAGCCGCAGAACGACGTCGGCATCACGGCGATCTGCGAGCACTACGCCGGCATCTTCGAGGCGGAGGGCATCAAGCCGATCGTGATCGGGCACTCCTTCGGCGGGCTGATCGCCCAGGAGCTGCTCGCCCACGACCTGGCCGTCGCGGCCGTCGCCATCGACCCGGCTCCCATCAAGGGCGCCAAGGCCCTGCCGTTCTCGCAGCTCAAGTCCGGCCTGCCCGTGCTGGGCAACCCGGCCAACAAGAAGCGCACGGTCGCCCTGACCGCCAAGGAGTTCCGCTACAGCTTCGGCAACGCGCTCAGCGAGGAGGAGTCGGACCAGCTGTGGGAGGCGTGGACGATCCCCGGCCCCGGCCGGCCTTTGTTCGAGGACGCCGCCGCCAACTTCTCCCGCCACTCCCCCGCCGAGATCGACACCCACACGGCCGTCCGCGGCCCCCTGCTGCTCACCTCGGGGTCCGTCGACCACACCGTCCCGGCCAAGGTGACGCGGCAGGTGTTCGGCCTCTACTCGGACAACACGGCCTCGTCGACCGAGTACCACGAGTTCGAGGGCAAGGGTCACTCGCTGACGATCGACGCCGGCTGGCCCGAGGTCGCCGAGGTCGTGCTCGACTGGCTCGCGGGGAAAGGCTTCGGACTCGCCGCAACCTCGGAGGCCGGCTCGGTGGCGTAGGGGTGCGGCGCGTGGCCTCCCCGGGCGCTGCGCCCGGGGAGACCACGGCCCGCTTGCGGTTCGCCGGGCTCCCGAGCAGGGTGGGCGTCAGTTCGCCTCGGAGCGTCCCGCCCGCCAGTACCCCATGAACGCGACGGCCTTGCGGTCGACGCCGCACTCGGCCACGAGGTGCCGGCGCAGGGTCTTGATGACGGCGGCCTCGCCGGCGAGCCAGGCGTAGAGCGCGGCTTCGGTTCGCAGCGGGACCCCCGACTCGTCGACGGGCACCTCCCAGAGCATCCCGGAGTCGACGTCCACGTCCTCGAGCACGACGTCGGCCGCGGGCGCCTGGCCGGGCAGCAGCCGAGCGCACGCGGCCTGCACGGCGGGGATGAGCAGCTCGCCGTGCGCGCGACCGTCGCGGCCGTACCAGCGGACCGTCACGCCGGCGGGCGCGTCCATCGGCAGGCGGTCGCCCGAGAGCGGCATCTCGATCAGGGCCTCGCCGCGTGCGTCGGCGGGAAGTCGCTCGAGGATCCCCGCGATGGCGGGCAGCGCGGTCTCGTCGCCGGCGATGAGCAGGCGGTCGGTGTGGGCCGGGGGCACGAAGTCGACGCCGCCGTGCGGTCCGGTGGCCTCGGCGTTGGGGCCCAGGATCACCAGGTCGTCGCCGGGGGCGGCGGACAGCGCCCAGCGGGACGCCGGGCCAAGGTCACCGTGCAGCACGATGTCGACGTCGACCTCGCGACGGTCCTGGCGGACGCCGCGGGCGGTGTAGGTGCGGATCGGGTGGCGACGGTCGTCGGGCATCGCGCGCCAGCGGCCGTACCAGTCGTCGCTGCCCGAGAGGCTGAGGAGCTCGTCGTAGGAGGCGTCTGCCAGGGGCAGGAAGAACTTGATGCGCTGGTCGAACCCGTTGTCCGCGAAGCGGTCCAGGTCGTCGCCGGTGAACGTCACGCGCAGCACGCTCGGGCACATGGTCTGGACGGCGGCCACCTGCACCGCGAACATGCGGAAGGGCAGCGCGGGGGCTTCGACCGAGACGGGCACGTCGACCAGGGTAGAGGAAGGTGAGGCTGTCCTCACCGCGGTGTTCGTCACAGCAGTCCTTGTCACAGTGCGCTCCTTCGGGTCCGCCACAGCAGGGAGATGAAGTACGGGGCGCCGATCAAGGCCGTGAGCAGGCCGGCCGGGATCTGCGCGGGGGCGATGACCGTGCGGCCCAGGGTGTCGGCGACGCTGACCAGCAGCGCACCCAGCAGCGCGGCGACCGGGACCACGCGCGCGTGGGACGACCCGACGAGCGAGCGGGCCAGGTGCGGCGCCATGAGCCCGACGAAGCCGACGACACCGATCGCGGACACCGCCACGGCCGTGAGCAGCGCGGTCACCACGAGCACCCCGAGCCGGGTCCGCTCCAGCTGCACACCGAGCACGCGGGCCACGTCGTCGTCGACCGCCAGGACGTCGAGGTCGCGGCGCCAGCGCACCACCAGCGGCGTGAGAATCACCAGCGCGATCGCCACCGGCCACACCTGCGCGGCCGTGCGCCCGTAGGTCGAGCCCGACAGCCAGGTGAGCGCCATGGTCGTGTTGTACGGGCTGGTCAGGACGACGATCAGGGTGATGAGCGACGTCGCGACGGCCGAGACGCCGATGCCGACGAGCACCAGCCGGTCCGAGCTCAACCCGCGACGGTTGGCCAGCCCGTAGACCAGCGCGAACGTGGCCAGTGCGCCCAGGCACGCGGCGGCGGAGACGACCCAGGTGGTCGACCCCGGAAACAGGACGATCGCCAGCACCGCACCCACGCCTGCGCCGCCCGTGATGCCCAGCAGGCCCGGGTCGGCGAGCGGGTTGCGCGCCACGGCCTGCACGGTGGTGCCCGCGAGCCCGAGTGCCGCACCGGCCAGCAGCGCGGCGAGCACGCGCGGCGTGCGCTGGTCGAGCACGAAGCTCACCTGGCGCCCGCTGACGCCCGCGAACCAGTTCGCCACGTCGCCCATGAGCAGCAGGCGGTCCCCCAGCAGGAAGCCGGCGACGAGCGCGGCGACCACCGCGACGACGAGGGTGCCGACGACGAGCGCCACGCGCCGCCGCGACGCCGGGTGCGCCCCGACGGCCGCCGTGCTGCRCGCGGGGCCCGAGTCGCGCAGGCGACGGGCGAGCCAGACCATGATCGCCGCGCCGAACAGCGTGGTGACGGCGCCGGTCGGGATCGCCACGCCGGCGACGCCCGGCACCGCGAGGCGCAGCAGCACGTCGGCGGCCAGCACCACGATGCAGCCCGTCAGCGCGGCCAGCGGCAGCAGGAGCCGGTGGTGCGCGAGGCCCGGGACCCGCCCCGCGACCAGCCGCGCGATCACCGGCGCGCTGAGCCCGACGAACCCGATCGGCCCGGCCACGGTGACCGCGAGCGCGGCCAGCAGCACCGCGAGCAGGACCGTGACCACGCGCGTGCGCCGGACGTCGAGGCCGAGCACGGACGCGGTGTCATCGCCGAGGGCGAGCACGTCGAGCCGCCGCGACCAGACCACGAGCACGATCGCGGCGAGCAGCACCACGGGCGCCGCTTGCATCACCTTCGTCGTGCCGGACTGGACGATCGAGCCCTCGCCCCACGCGAACATTCCCTGCGTCTCCTGCGCGAACAGGATCATCAGCAGGATCGTCACCGACGACAGCGCCAGCATGGTCGCCGACCCGGCGAGCACGAGTCGCGTCGGACCCTCGGCCCCGCCGCGCGCGATGGCCAGCACCAGCGCGGCCGCCGCAAGGCCGCCGACGAAAGCCAGCGCACCGCTGACCGCGAACGGCAGCGCGAACCCGGTCACCGCGGCGAGCACCACGGTGAAGTACGCGCCGGCGTTGACCGCGAGGGTGTCGGGCGAGGCCAGCGGGTTGCGCGCGACCGACTGCAGCGCGCCGCCGGACATGCCGAGCGCGACGCCGACCAGCAGCCCGGCGAGCACCCGCGGCGCGCGCGACGCGACGAGCACCGCGAGGGTCTCGTCGTCGCTCGAGCCCGTGAGCAGCCCCAGCAGGTCCCCGAGCCCGACGCGCGACGTGCCGAGCGTGAGGTCCACGGCGGCCAGCAGGACGACCACGGCGGTCGCGACGACGAACACCGCCGCGATGCGTCCGGGCCCGGCGTGCGCGGCCGCGGGGCCCGCCGTCTCGCGGACGGCGGGCCGTGCAGTCATCGGTGCATCCACGCTCATGCGTGCGGGCTCCAGGTGGTGATGGGTCTCAGGCGGTGATCGCGGCCACGGCGGCGTCGATGAACGCCGCCCCCGACTGCGGGCCGCCGAACATCCAGATGCCGTCGGGCAGGCGGGTCGTGTTCCCGGCGACGACGAAGGGCAGCTGCTCCCAGATCGCGTTCCCGGTCAGCCCGTCCTTGAAGGCGTCGCCGCCGTCGGTGTCGTTGCCCACGTACAGGAACTCGACGTCACCGAGGCTGGTCAGGCCCTCGACGTCGGTCTGCGCCAGGCCGTAGTCGGGGTCGCCCTCACCGGTCCAGGCGTTCTCGAGGCCGAGCAGGCCCGCGACGCCGCCCAGGTAGGAACCCGGCGTGTACATGCGGATCGAGACGGTCCCGTCCGCCACCCAGCCGTCGGCGAACGTGAAGGCCGCACCGGCCTTGCCGGCCTCGTCGAGCGTCGCCTTCGCCTCGTCGACCTTGGCGTCGAAGTCCGCGAGCGCCGCCTCCGCCTTGTCGGAGGTGCCGGTCGCCTCGCCCAGGATCTCGAGCGTGCTGCGCATCTTGCCGATCGGGTCGGACGCGTCCGAGCCGCGCAGCGCGATCACGGGGTACTCGGCCTCGATCTGCTCGATGACCTCGGCGGGCAGGTCCGTGGTGGTGACCACCAGGTCGGGCTCCAGGGCAGCGATCGCGTCCAACGACGGCTCGCCGCGGAAGCCGACGTCCGGCGTCGACGCGTCCAGCGGCACGACGGTGTCCCAGGTGTTGTAGCCCGCGACGTCGGCCGCGCCCACCGGGGTGACGCCGAGCGTCAGCAGGTTCTCCGTGAGGCCCCACTCGAGCGAGGCCACCTTGGTGGCGGGCGCGTCGAGCTCGACGGTGCCGCGGTCGTCCGTGATCGAGACCGGGCCGCCGGCGGCGGCAGAAGGCGCCTCGGCCGCCTCGGCTGCGTCTTCCGTGGTGCCGCAGGCGGCGAGCAGCAGGGCCGCGCCCGCGACGAGGGCAGGCAGGGTCATCTTGCGCACAGGGGTGTCCTTAAGAGTTGGCGTGAACGGGGTGCTAGACGGTGGTCAGGTGCGAGCGGTGGGTGTGCTTGCCGACGGGCCGTGTGTGCACGCGGCCGGTGTGCTCGTCGCGCAGCACCTCGATGCGGATGCCGTACGTCTCGCTGAGCGCGTCGGCCGTGAGCACCTCGTGCGGGCGGCCGGAGCCGACGACGACACCGCGGCGCAGCAGCACCACGTGGTCGGCGACGGACGCCGCATGATCGAGGTCGTGCAGGACGACGCCGACGGCGACGCCGTGGTCGTCGGCCAGGTCCCGCACCAGGTCGAGGATCTCCACCTGGTAGCGCAGGTCGAGGTACGTCGTCGGCTCGTCGAGGAGCAGGACGCGCGTGTCCTGCGCGAGGCACGTGGCCAGCCAGACGCGCTGCAGCTCACCGCCCGACAGCTCGTCGACGCCGCGGTCGGCCATCGACCCGACGCCCGTGACCTCCATCGCCCACGCGATCGCCCGCGGGCCGTCGGCGTCGTCCTGCCGCCAGCGCCCGCGGTAGGGGTGCCGCCCGTAGCCGACGACGTCCCGCACGCTGACCCCCGACGGCGTCGGCCGCGACTGGGACAGCAGGGTCACGCGGCGCGCGAAGTCCTTGGCGGACACCGCGTGCGCGTCGGGGACGTCCGGCAGGCTGACCGTGCCGGTGTCCGGGGTGTGCAGCCGCGCGAGCGCCCTCAGCAGCGTGGACTTGCCCGAGCCGTTGGGGCCGATGAGGGCCGTGACCTGGCCGGGCTGGAGGCGCAGGTCAGCCGACGTCACGACGACGGTGCCGTGGTGGGCCAGCGTCAGGTCGTCGCCGCGCAGGGCGTCGGGGGTGCTCACGAGTGCAGGTTAGCCTGCACTAAGTAAGGTTTGCCAAACCTCATCCAGATGCTGAACGTGCGCTACACGACCCCGCCGAACGCGAGGCCCAGCAGGTAGGTCGCCGCGGCGGCGCCGTACCCGATGGCCAGCTGTCGCAGCGCACGCTTGGCCGGCGACGCCCCGGAGAGCACGCCCACCGTGGCTCCCGTCGCCAGGAGCGCGAGCCCGACCAGGAACGACGCCCAGGCGACGGCGACGATCCCCTCGGCGCCGAGCAGGTAGGGCAGGACCGGGATGGCCGCGCCGGACGCGAAGAAGCAGAAGCTCGCCGCCGAGGCGCCGACCGCGGTGCCGACGGACTCGTGCTCGTCGACCTCCTCCTCGGCCGCGGGGTCCGCGAGCCCGTCGGCGTGGTCGAGCGACGCCAGCACCTCGTCGGCGCGGGCCTGCGCCTCGTCGGGCTCCATGCCCCGGGCGCGGTAGACCAGCGCGAGCTCGTTGGCGTCGACGTCGAGGTGCGGCAGCGCGGCGCGGGCGGCCTGCCCGGGCCGGGACGCCTCGAGCAGCTCGCGCTGCGACCGCACCGACACGTACTCGCCGGCGCCCATGGACAGCGCGCCCGCGAGGAGTCCCGCCAGGCCCGTGAGCAGCACGGCCGCCGTCGACGCACCGCTCGCCCCGATGCCGAGCACCAGGGCGAGGTTGCTCACCAGGCCGTCGTTGGCGCCGAACACCGCAGCCCGGAACGTGCCCGAGATGCGGTTGCGCCCGCGGGTCGCCAGGCCGCGCACGACCTCCTCGTGGATGGCCTCGTCGGCCGCCATGGCCGGGGTGGCGTCCTCGTCGTCGTCGTACCCCGACCGCGCCTCCGCGCGCTGCGCGAGGGCCAGGACGAAGACGGACCCGAACCGTCGGGCCAGCACGCCGAGGGTGCGCGTGCGGAAGTCGCCGCGCAGGGGCTTGCCGACGTCGTCACCGAGCAGGTCGAGCCAGTGCTCCTCGTGCCGGCCCTCGGCCTCGGCGAGCGCGAGCAGGATCTCGCGCTCCTCGCCCGTGCGCCGGGACGCGATGTCGCGGTAGACGGCGGCCTCGGCGCGCTCGTCGGCCAGGTACTTGCGCCAGCGCCGGATCTGGGATCTGGAGGGGCTCTGACGTGCGGTGGCGGGGGTTGGCACTGCTCCATGGTCGCAGCCGTGCGGACGGGAATCGGGCAACAGGTCGGTGTTCAGGTTGCCGAATCATCGGATGTGCAGAACCGTGGCGGGAACCGACGGATGTCCATGGAGGGCTTCGTCCCCGTTCCACACTCCGGGAGGCTCCCGATGTATGCCGAGACGGCCGTGGCGCCCGCGCTCTCCGCGATCGCGCCCGCGCGCCACTGGGCACGGGACCGACTGTCCGAGGCGGGGGTCGATGACGGGCGCCTCGAGCTGCTCGTCCTGCTGGTCAGCGAGCTGGTCACGAACGCCGTCGCGCACGCCGACCCGCCCGTCGTGCTGCGCGTGCACGTCGACGACGAGCGCACCCGCGTCGAGGTCACCGACGGCGTCCGCGAGGTGCCCGTGGTCCGCAACCCGCCGCCGACCGCTCTCGGCGGCCGGGGTGTGATGTTCGTCGACAAGCTGGCGTCGAGCTGGGGTACGTCCGAGGAGCAGGGCGACGCCGCCAAGGCCGTCTGGTTCGAGCTGCGGCACGACGACATCAGCGAGCTGGGCCGCTTCGGCCGCTGAGCTCGGGCGCGCGGCCGCGTGACGCGATCTCGGACCAGAGCGGCCCGAGCACCAGCCAGGCGACGAGGACGGTGGTCGCGCGGCCGGCCCACGTCAGCAGCACCTCCCGCTGGTCCGGCTCGGTGGCGATGAGCATGAGGATCCCGAGCACGCTGCAGGCCACCAGCCAGGCGACGAGCACCCGCACCCACAGCCGCCACTCGTGAGCCCGCGCCGCGGCGCCGTGCTTCGGTCGAGGCTCCGGGGCCGGACCGCCGGCGAAGCGGTGGGCCACCCAGAAGTCGACCCGGTGGACGGTCAGCGCGCCGAAACCCACCGTGAACCCGAGGTACAGGGCGGCCAGCCCGTGGGTCCACGTCGCCTCCGCGCCGCGCAGCAGGTCACCGACCGTCGCCACGAGCAGCACGACCTCCAGCAGCGGCTCGCACAGCAGGAGGACGGTCGAGGTGCGTCGCCGGTGGAGCACGTACCGGGCGACGACGGCGGCGGCGAGGAACACCCAGAACGCGATCTCGCAGGCGACGACGAGGGCGGCGACCGGGTTCTGCGCGATGGCGTCGATCATGCGTCCACCGTGCACGCGGGCCGGCGTCGCGCGCGTCGGGCCTTAGGGGCACGCGGCCTACATCCTTCGGACGACCGCGCCGACGGGCCGATGTGCTGGGATGACGGGATGGGACGAGTCCTGCGCGCGGGGATGCAGGACGATCGCGTGGTCTCCACGACGCTCGTCCTGCTCGGCGTCGTGCTCGCTGTGCTGGGGCTGGCCGGCCGACCCGCCGACGCCCTCGACGGCACCGCGATCGCTCAGTACGCCGTCTGGTGGCACCTGCTGATCCTGGTCTGCGCCGCGGCAGCGCTCCTGGGCAAGCGGCGCCACCCGGTGGCCACGCTCGCGATCGTCGCCATGCTGGCCGCCCTCGACGGGTACCTGGGCGGCGGCATCGTCGTCTTCGTCGTGCTCTTCGACGCGCTCTACACCGCGGCTCTGATCACCTCGGCCGCAGTGCGACGACGGATCATCTGGGCCGTCGCGGTCGTGAGCGTCGGCGGCCCGGTCGTGATGCTCGCCACCGGAAGCCCTCTGCGGGAGGCCGTGGTCGCCTTCCTGCAGGCTGTCGCGCTGTACGGGACCCCGCTGTGGTGGGCGTCGGACGTGCGGCAGCGGACCGAGCTGGCCGCCCTCGAGGGCCGCCGCGCCGACCTCGAGCGAGAGCGCGCGGACCTGGCCCGGGAGGTGGCGGCGGACGCGGTCCGGATCGCCGCGCTGGACCGCGAGTCGGCCGTGCGCGAAGAGCGGGCGCGGATGGCCCGGGACCTGCACGACGTCGTCGCCGGGCACCTGTCGGCTGTCGCGATCCACACGGCCGCCACCCTGTCCGCCCCGCCCGACACCGACCGGGACCGTGCGGCACTGCGGACCGTGCGCGCCGGTGCGCTGGACGCGCTGGCCGAGATGCGCTCGATGATCCTCGTCCTGCGTGGGCGACCCGACCCGGTCACGGCTCCTGCCGGCCTCGGGCGTCTCGACGCCCTGGTCGCCGCCGCGCGGTCGGCGGGTCAGCAGGTCGTCGTCGTGGGCGCCCCGCCTGTCTCCCTCTCGTCCGCCGCAGACCAGGCGGCGTTCCGCATCGTGCAGGAGTCGCTGACCAACGCCGCCCGGCACGCGCCAGGAGCGCCCGTCGAGGTGACGGTCGGCGGAGCGGACGGCGTCGAGGTCGTCGTGGCAAACGCCTTACCACCCTCGGCGTCGACACCCCCGCTCAGCACGGCCACGGGCCTGCTCACCATGCGGGAGCGCGCGGAGGCGCTGGGCGGGACGCTCGTCGCCGGTCCCACGGACGGCCGCTGGGTCGTGCGCGCGTCGCTGCCCGGGGCGTCGTCGTGACCGACGTCCGCGTCCTGGTGGCCGACGACCACGGCGCCATCCGGTCCGGCCTGCGCCTGATGCTCGAGAACGCCGACGGGATCACCGTGGTCGGCGAGGCGGCCGACGGTGCCGCCGCCGTGGCCAACGCCCGCGCACTGCGCCCCGACGTCGTTCTCATGGACATCCGGATGCCCGGCATGGACGGCATCGAGGCCACCCGCATCATCGTCGCCGAGGGGCTCGCCGACGTCCTCGCCCTGACGACGTTCGACCTCGACGACTACGTGCGCGGGGTGCTGGGAGCCGGCGCCGTCGGGTTCCTGCTGAAGACCGTCGGAGCCGACGACCTGGTCGACGCCGTCCGCCGGGTCGCCGCCGGCGACGGAGTGCTCGCGCCGGAGGTCACCCGCCGCCTGCTGGCCGACCTCGTCGCCGCGCACGCGCCCGCCGCGGCACCGGCCCTGGGGATCGACGATCTCACCGCCCGCGAGCGCGACGTGCTGGCGTGCCTGGGCGCGGGCATGTCGAACGCCGACATCTCGTCGGCGCTCGCGATCACCGCGGCGACGACGAAGACGCACGTCACCCGGGTGCTCTCGAAGCTCGGGTGCACCTCCCGCCTGCAGGCCGCGCTGGTCGCGGTGGAGGCGGGGCTCGTCCGCCGCTGAGCTGGTCGGCTCAGTTCTCCCAGGGCGGGGTCTCGTCGAGCTTCGCGTAGTACTTCGCCAGGTGGCTCTTGATGCGGTCGCGGTCCTTGTCCGGGACGTCGACGCCGCCGCGGGACCCCTGCATCACCGCGGCGGCCGCGAAAATGCCGCGCGGGACGGCTTTCAGGTGCCCGTCGATGACGTCGGCGATCAGCAGCTTGTACGCGGTGAAGTTCTCCTTGGCGTCGGAGTCGTACCAGACGTGCGCGTCCCGGTACTTCTCGTTGGGTTCGTCGTCGGCCTTCGCCCAGGCGCGCACGCGCTTCTCGGCGGCGTCGCCGTCCCACGCGCGGTCACGGTCGGCCAACGGAAGGTCGCCGAATGCGGTCACAGCCATCTCGATGTCCTCCTGGCGCTCGTCGCGATGTCATGTCGACGGTCGCACCGGCGCCGCGCGCTCGCATCCGCTACGCGTCGGCCCAGGCCTCCGGGGTGACGAGCACGGGCTCGCCGGTGCGGCCGGCCTCCTCGATCGCGAGCCCGAGCAGGTGGTCCTGGCAGCCGTCGGCCAGCGGGTACGGCGGCGGTCCGTCGCCGCGCACCCACGCGCCGGTCGCGTCGAGCAGCGAGGCCACGGCGATGTCGTCGTCGGCCAGCCGCGCGCCCTGGAACGGGTTCCGGTAGAGCACGCGGCCGTCCAGGCTCAGGTGCTCCAGGTCGAAGCCGTCCAGGTTCTGCTCCAGCCCGGTCACGCGCCGGACGATCGGCGAGCTGACGACCGTGCGCTCGTCGACCCAGCGGGTGACCGTGTCGTCGACGATCTCGCCGTGCGTCCCACGGATGACGATCCGGTTGGTGCGCAGCGGGTTGTGCCACTGGTTGTCGGTGAAGTCGTACAGCGCGCTGCGGCCGCCACCGAAGTCCAGCGTCGCGAGGATGTTCCAGGCGTCGACGGGCTCGGTCGCCCCCGTCCAGCCGTCGCGGGCGAGGGGGCCGACGAGCGGCGCGTGGAAGACGGAGGCCCTGACGACGACCTCGCCGCGGCCCGCATCGAGCAGCCGCCGGATGAGCCCGACGGCGTGGTACAGATGCGTCGAGCTGATCTGTACGCTCGTCGGCGTCCCGATCAGCCCGTCCTCGACCGCGGCGATCCGGGCCACGTGGGACGGCATCGCGGGGCTGTGCTCGGCCACCTGCACCAGGCCCGACGAGCCGACCTCGGCCCAGAGCTCCCGGAGCCCCTCGGCGTCGGGTGCGGGCGGCGTCTCGGCCAGCACGGGGATCCCCAGCGACACCAGCTCGGCGGTGACTTCCGGGGTCACGGGCCACGGGACGGAGACCACGACGAACTCTGGCCGGTCGGTGCCGCCGTCCGGGACCGCGCCCGTGACCAGCTCCTCGATGGTCCGGACCGTCGGGACGCCCCACGCCTCCTCGACCTCCGCGCCGCGCAGTGCGGACCGCGTCACCACGCCGGTCACCTGGAACCGGTCGGGCAGTAGGCGGGCCATCCGGACGAAGAACTCCGCCCGCCACCCGCTGCCGACCACGCCGAACCGGATGGGTCCCTGCTGCGTCATGCGCTGTCCTCGTCGTCGGGGGATGCGTGCGCGTCGAGACTAGTCCGCCGTGACCTCGGTGACCTGGCCGTCCTCGACGTGCCAGCGGCGGGTCAGCCGGACGGTCTCCAGCATCCGGCGGTCGTGCGTGACCAGCAGGATCGTGCCGTCGAACGTGTCCAGCGCCGACTCCAGCTGCTCGATCGCGGGCAGGTCGAGGTGGTTCGTCGGCTCGTCGAGGACCAGCAGGTTGACGCCGCGCGCCTGCAGGAGAGCCAGGGCCGCGCGGGTGCGCTCGCCGGGCGACTGGGACGACGCCGGCCGGTGGATGTGGTGCCCGCCGAGCCCGAACTTCGCCAGCAGCGTGCGAACGTCGGCGGTGGGCCAGTCGGGGACCTCGCGGGCGAACGCGTCCCCCAGCGGCTCGTCGCCCTCGAACGCGCGGCGGGCCTGGTCGACCTCGCCGACGAGCACGCCGGAGCCCAGGTCGACCGCCCCGGTCGTGGGCTGCAGCCGACCGAGCAGCAACGCCAGCAGCGTCGACTTGCCCGCGCCGTTGGGGCCCGTGACCGCGACGCGGTCCCTCCAGTCGAGCTGCAGGTCGACGGGCCCGAGGGTGAAGCCGCCGCGAGTCACCACGGCATGCCGGGCCACCGCGACGACCGCGCCCGAGCGCCCGGCGGCGGCGATCGTCATCTGGAGCTGCCACTCCTTGCGGGGCTCCTCGACGACGTCCAGCCGCGCGATCATCTTGTCGGTCTGCCGCGCCTTGGCCGCCTGCTTCTCCGACGTCTCGCCGCGGTGGTGCTTCACGTGCTTGTCGTTGTCCGACGCCTTGCGCCGAGCATTGCGCACGCCCTTCTCCATCCACGCCCGCTGCATCCGGGCGCGCGCGTTGAGGGCGTCGAGCCTCGACGAGTACCCCTCGTACGCCTCGCGGGCACGGCGACGGGCGATAGAGCGCTCCTCCAGGTAGGAGTCGTAGCTGCCGCCGTAGGTGGACACGCGCTGCAGGCTGCGGTCGATCTCGACGACGGCCGTGACGGTGCGGCTGAGGAACTCGCGGTCGTGGCTCACGACGACGATCGCGGCCTCCGACCGGTCGACGAACTCCTCGAGCCGGTCCAGGCCGGCGGCGTCGAGGTCGTTGGTCGGCTCGTCGAGCAGGTAGAGGTCGTAGCGCGACAGCAGCAGCGCCGCCAGGCCGACGCGCGCGGCCTGACCGCCCGACAGCGCCGTCATGGGGTGGTCGAGGTCGACCGCCAGGCCGAGGTCGTCGGCCACCGTGCCCAGGCGCGCCTCGAGGTCGGCGCCGCCGAGCGAGAGCCACCGCTCGAGCGCCTCGGAGAAGGCGTCGTCGGCCCCGTCCTCCCCCGCGCCCAGGGCCTCCGCCGCGACATCCATGTCCCGCTGCGCGGGCGCGACGCCCGTGCGGCGTTCGAGGTGGGCGCGCACCGACTCCCCGTCCAGGCGCTCGATCTCCTGGGCGAGGAACCCCAGCTGCGCGTGGGCCGGCGAGACGGCGACGCTGCCGGTGTCGGGCGGTCGGATCCCCCCGAGAATCCGCAGGAGGGTCGACTTCCCGGCGCCGTTGGGACCGACGAGCCCGATGACGTCGCCGGGCGCGACGACGAGGTCGACCCCGGAGAACAGCTCGCGATCGCCGAAGCCGGCCCCGACTCCCTTGGCCTGCACGGTGGCGGTCATGCGGTCATTCTCCTTGCTCGGCGGAGGTGCGACCGTACGCGGTCGGGCCGCTGGTCCGCCCCGTCTTACTGCCCGGCTGCGGCGCGCAGCCCGTCGACCAGCGGCGTCGTCGGGCGGCCGATGAGGGTCCGCAGGTCGGGGGTCGCGTCCGCCAGGTCACCGCGGCGGATGTCGGCGTCCAGGGTCGCGACGAATCCCGCGGTCCCTTCGTCGAGCCCCGCGTCCACCAGGATCGCCCGGTGCTCGTCGAACGAGACCTGCGTGTTCACCACCGGCGTCCCGAGGATGGTCGCCATGGCGTCCGCAAGCTCGTCGAACGACCATGCGACGTCGCCGCTGAGCTCGTAGACCCGCCCCTCGTGGCCCTCGCCGAGCGCCACGGCCGCCGCGCCCGCCGCGTAGTCGTCGCGCGACGCGCTGGCCACGCGGCCGTCGCCGGTGCTCGAGAGCAGGACGCCGGTGGTGCGCGCCTGCTCGAGCGCGGCGACGTAGTTCTCCGTGTACCAGTTGTTGCGCACGATGGTCCACGCCAGCCCGGAGGCCCGCACCAGCTCCTCGGTGGCCTTGTGGTCGGGCGCGAGGGCGAGGGCGCTCGTGTCCGCGTGGGGGGCACTGGTGTAGACGAGGCGACGCACGCCGGCCGCCTTCGCGGCGTCGATGACGGCGCCGTGCTGGGCCACCCGCACCCCCGGCTCGCTGCCAGAGACCAGGATGACGGTCTCGGCACCCTCGAACGCCGCGGCCAGCGCGGCCGCGTCTCCGTAGTCGGCCGCGGCGGTGCGGACGCCGAGGTCCGCGAGCCGTTCGGTGCGGCGACCCGTCGCGACGATCTGGTCGGCCGGCTGGCCGCCCGTGAGCAGGTTCGTGACGATCAGACGGCCGAGGTGGCCGGTGGCACCGGTGACGGCGACGGACATGAGTGGTTCCTGCTCTCTTCGAGACGGTCGTGCTTGTCGTCTGCGGCAACGGGGGCCCACACCCGAACCTTCCCGATCGTCGGTACCCACTTCGGCGTAAGGTACGCACGTGACGGTGAGCAACGAGGTCAGCGCCCTGGACCGACTGATGACCGACGGGATCCTGCCCGCAGCGTGCCCGTCGCGGATCGTCCTCGACCACGTGACCAGCAAGTGGGGCGTCCTGCTGCTGGTCGCCCTGTCCGAGCGGACGATGCGCTGGGGCGAGCTGCGCCGGATCGTCGAGGGCATCAGCGAGAAGATGCTCGCCCAGACCCTGCGGACGCTCGAGGCGGACGGCATCGTGCACCGCGAGGTGACCCCGAGCATCCCGCCGCGCGTCGACTACTCCCTGACGCCGCGGGGCACCGAGCTGGTCGCCCGGCTGCTGCCGCTCATGGAGTGGATCGTCGACAACGCGGACGAGATCGTCGCGCCCGGACCCAGCTGACCGCTGGGACGAACGGCGCGTCTGGGCGAGCTCGATCGCAGGCCGTTGGGGACGTGTCTCCGGTGGGCTCTACTGTCGCGGCATGTTCCTTCTCGACGACGGCGGTCTGGTGCTCTCGCCGAGCGACCTGGCCAACGCCGCCGCCTGCGAGTTCGCCGTGCTGCGCAACCTCGACGGGCGGCTCGGCCTCGCGGAACCCGCGCCGATCGCCGCGGACGCGATGCTCGAGCGGGTCTCCGCCCTCGGCACCGCGCACGAGAACCGGGTCCTGCAGGCGTACCAGGCATCGCAGCGCGTGGTCACGATCGCCCGACCGCGGTACGACGCCGCCTCCGAGCGGGCTGCGCTGGAAAGCGTGCACGCCTCGACGCTCGCCGCGCTGGGGTCCTCGACCACCGACGTCGTCTACCAGGCCGGGTTCTTCGACGGTCGGTTCACCGGCTGGGCCGACTTCGTGGTGCGGGAGCCCGACGGTTGGTCGGTGCTCGACACCAAGCTCGCGCGGAGCGTGAAGGTCACGGCGCTGCTGCAGCTCGCGGCCTACGCCGACCAGCTCATCACCGCGGGCATCCCGACGATGTCCGAGGTGCACCTGATCCTCGGCGACCGGTCGCGGTCCAGCCACCGCCTCGCGGACCTGCTCCCGCTGTACCGCGAGCGCCGCGCCCGCCTCGAGGACATGCTCGACGAGCACCGGGCGTCCGCGGCCCCGGTCGGCTGGGGCGACGTCCGGTACCGCGCGTGCGGCCGGTGCGACGTGTGCGCCGCCGAGGTCGCCGCGCACCGCGACGTGCTCCTGGTGGCCGGCCTGCGGTCCACGCAGCGCGCGCGGCTCGCCGCGGCCGGCATCGGCACCATCGACCAGCTGGCCTCGAGCAGCGGCGAGATCAAGGGCATCGGCGGGGCCCCGCTGGCCAACCTGCGCCGGCAGGCCGCGCTCCAGGTCCGGCAGGAGACCGCGAGCGAGCCGCTCGTGTTCGAGCTCGTCGACGCCGGTGCCGTCCAGGACCTGCCCGCGCCCGATCCCGGTGACATCTTCTTCGACTTCGAGGGCGACCCGCTCTGGACCGACGACACCGTCCCGGCCGACCAGCCCGCCGACTGGGGCCTCGAGTACCTGTTCGGCGTGGTCGAGGCGTCGGGGACGTTCCGGCCGTTCTGGGCGCACGACCGCGCGCAGGAGAAGCAGGCGCTCGTCGACTTCCTGGCGTACGTCGCCGACCGCCGCGCAGCGCACCCGGGCATGCACGTCTACCACTACGCCCCGTACGAGCGCACGGCGCTGCTGCGGCTCGCGGGCCGCTACGGCGTCGGCGAGGACGCCGTCGACCAGCTGCTGCGCGACGGCGTGCTGGTCGACCTGTACGCGACCGTCCGGCGCGGCCTGCGGGTGGGCAGCGACTCGTACTCGCTGAAGAAGCTCGAGCCGCTGTACATGGGGTCCGAGCACCGCGAGGGGGCCGTGACCACCGCGACGGACTCGATCACCGAGTACGCCGAGGCGTGCGACCTGCGCGACGCCGGGAACGTCACCGCCTGGCAGGAGCGCCTCGATCAGATCGCCGACTACAACCGGTACGACTGCGTCTCCACGCTGCGGTTGCGTGACTGGTTGCTGGCCCAGGGCGCGACCGCTGGCGTCGCGCCGTCCGGCGACCCCGCGCCCGAGCCGCAGGAACCAGCCGAGGAGGACGCTCTGGTCGTCGAGCTGCTCGCCCGGGCCGAGTCGCTGCCCGACGTGCACGACCGCCAGGCCGTCGAGATGCTCGCCGCCGCCGTCGGCTACCACTCCCGCGAGGCGAAGCCGTTCTGGTGGGCGCACTTCGACCGCCTGCAGTCCGACCCCGCCGAGTGGATGGACCCCCGCGGCACGTTGCTCGTCGAGAGCACGCCCGAGGTCGTCGAGGACTGGAGCATCGGCGCCGGCAAGCGGACGTACGCCCGACTCCTCCGGCTCACGGGGCAGCTCGAGCCCGGCAGCGACCTGCGCGCCGGCGGCAAGGCATGCGCCCTGTACGACCCGCCGCCCGCCTACGCGCAGACGTCCAGCACGGGCCACCGCGGGTGGACCGCGAGCGTCGACATCCTCGACGTCACCGCGCGGGGCGCCGTCGACTCGGCCTCCGGCACGCGCGACGTGCTGCTCGTGAGCGAGCGACTGGCCACCGGCGCGACGCCGGCACCGGACCTCCCCATGGCCCTCGCGCCGGCGCCCGGACCGGGCGTGAAGTCGATCGTCGAGGCCATCCGGGACCTGGTCACCGGCGTCGCCGCCGGTCTGCCGACCCTTCCGGACCGGCCCGTGGTCGATCTGCTGCGCCGGATCCCGCCACGGACCCGCAGCGGTCTGCCCCTCCCCCGACCCGACGAGGCCACGGGCGTCACCGAGGCGATCATCGACGCCCTCCTCGACCTCGACGGCTCCTACCTCGCGGTCCAGGGCCCGCCCGGGACCGGCAAGACCTACACGGGCGGCCACGTCATCGCGGCGCTCGCCGCGCAGGGCTGGAAGGTCGGCGTCGTCGCGCAGTCGCACGCCGTCGTCGAGAACATGCTGCGCGCGGTCCACGCCGCCGGTCTCGCCCCGGAGCACATCGGCAAGAAGGCCCAGGACGAGCATCCCGACGACGCCGTGTGGCAGTCGCTGCCGGCCGGCAAGCACGCCGTCGCGTTCCACGCCCAGCAGGCGGGCGGCTTCGTCATCGGCGGCACCAAGTGGGACTTCACGACGCGAGACCGCATCCCCGAGGGCGGGTTCGACCTGCTGGTCGTCGACGAGGCCGGGCAGTTCTCGCTGGCGGACACGGTCGCGGTCTCCACGGCTGCGCGGAACCTGCTGCTCCTGGGCGACCCGCAACAGCTCCCCCAGGTCACCCAGGGCCGCCACCCGGCGCCCGTCGACCGGTCGGCGCTCGGCTGGCTCGCCCAGGGCCACGACACGTTGCCGGACGAGCTCGGCTACTTCCTCGACCGGACGTGGCGGATGCACCCGACGCTGTGCGCTGCGGTGTCGCGGCTGTCCTACGACGACCGGCTGACCGCCGTCCCGCTCACCGCCGACCGCTCGCTCGACGGGGTCGCGCCGGGCATCCGGACCGAGCTGGTCGACCACGACGGCAACGCCGTGTCGTCGCCGGAGGAGGCCGCCGTCGTGGTCGAGGAGGTGCGGCAGCTGCTGGGTCGGCGCTGGACCGACCCGCACACCGGCACCGACCGGCCACTGGCCGGGGCGGACATCCTCGTCGTGGCCCCCTACAACGCGCAGGTGTGGACCGTCCGCCGCGCGCTCGATGCCGCCGGCATCGCGGGCGTCCGGGTGGGGACCGTCGACAAGTTCCAGGGTCAGGAGTCCGCCGTCGTGCTGGTCACCACCTGCGCGTCGTCCGCCGACGAGGTGCCGCGCGGCATGGAGTTCCTGCTCAACCGCAACCGGCTCAACGTCGCCGTGTCCCGGGCGCAGTGGTGCGCCGTGCTCGTGCGCTCCCGGCGGCTGACGGACTACCTGCCGACGAGGCCCGAGCAGCTGGCGGAGCTGGGCGCGTTCATCGGCCTCTGCGGGCCGGCACCGAGCCCGTAGCTCAGTGCCAAGCGATGTCCTCGAGGTCGGTCTCGACGCTCACCCGAGCCGGGGTCTCGAGCTCGGACTCTTGCTCGACGGGCTCGGCCGAGAACATCGACAGGTCGTGCGCGGCCGTCCGCCGCGACACGTCCACCCGGACCGCCGTGGGGCCCGCGCACTCGTGCCACTGCACCACGCCGTCCTCCCGGACGTCACCGTGGGCAGACGTCGGCATCCACGCGATCGACCGCTCGACGTAGTGCCGTCGGGCCTGCCGACCGGACGGGCTGAAGGCGTCGGTCGAGAACGTCGTGCTCTCCGTCGCCGTGGCCCGGAAGAACTCGGGCTCCGGCCCGGTCTCGCCGTCGGCGTACCTGCCGATCCGCCCGACCACCCTCGTCGGGATCTCGAGCTGTCCCTCGCGGACGGCTCGGTGCAGGTCGTGGTGCGCGTGCTCCGTGAGGACGGCGCGGGCTGCGCCTGACGACCAGAACTCGCGGAGCCGCTTGCGCGGGCTGATGACACCGTCGAGCGCGTCGAGGTCGACCGAGCGGTACCCCTCGTTCGGGCCGGTCGGCTCCGACGCCTCGAACGCCTCGTACGCCATGTCGAAGTTCCGGGACGCCCAGCGCACGGGGTAGAGCACGCGGTAGGCGGAGACGAGGGTCGTCGTCGGGATCGCGTCCTGGTCGGTCGCCTGACGCGCGACGCCCATCGCCGCCGGGAGTGCGTCGACGACGTCGTCGGGCAGGTCGTCGAAGCGGCGTTCCGGCGAGGACCAGGGGCGGTGGATCGCCTCGCCGAGGATGCGGACCCAGTCGCGCAGCAGGGTGTCGAGCAGGTCGAGCCGGGCCAGCTCCGTGCCGGCGTAGAGCAGCTCAGCGTGGTCGCGGTGGATCCGGGTCAGCTCGCGCTCGACCGCCGACTCGTACGTGAGGACGGCCTTGTAGAACTGATGGTTGGCCGCGGCGAGCAGGACGAGGGCCGCCGCGAGCAGGATGCCGCAGCACGCGAGCATCGAGGACAGCGGGAAGTCGTACTCGGCGATGGCATCCGGCCACGGCCCGTACCGGAGGTACACGAACGCGGCGGTGGCGACGAGCCAGATCGGCGTGGTCCAGAGCCACCAGCGGGTGACGACCAGCTTGGCGCGCGTCAGCGCCTCGGCGGGCGGCGTGCTGGGCTTGCGGGCGGCGATCTTGTCCAGCCTGACCTGAAGGTCCGCACGTCGGTGGGCGACGTCGTCGCCGACCTTCCAGAGCACGGTGCCGGACATCTCCGCGTACCAGGCCGCGTACCGCTCGGTCTCGAGCGTGAGCGCCGCGACGGCGTCCCGGCAGCGGTCCAGCTCGCTCGCGAGCCCCGCCAGCGTGGCGTCGTCGGGCAGCACGGCCGGCAGCGCCTCCTTGGCGGAGGGCTCGGCGTCCGGGTCCTGCGTCTTGGCCCGGGACTTCGCCTTCGCGGACTTCGCGGCTGCGGCGGCTGCCGCACGGGCCGCGTCGCGCACCTTCTCCGACTCGGCGCGAGCGGCCTGGGCCGCCGCCAGCTCGGCCGCCGCCTCCTCGGCCTCCTCCTTGGCTTGGGTCAGCTTGGCGCCAAGCTCGATCCGGTACGCACGCATCGACCTCGGGTCGTCGGCGGCGACAACCTCGTCATCCACACCGACCCACTCCGCGCCGGGTGGCACGACGGCCGCACTGGGGGGAAGGAGCTCGCGCCGACCGGCCTGCCGGGGCTCCGGGAAGTCGTCCAGGTCACCACCGTCCACCAGCGCGAGGAGCAGCGACCGCGGCCGCGCCCAGGTCGCGGGCACGGGGGCGATGGTGCGGGTGGCCTCGAACCGGGTGGTGGCGTCGATGCGGGCGCGCTCGCGCTCGAGCAGCCGGGTCGACGCGTTCGCGAGGTCGTCGACCGGCTTGGGGCCGAGCGTGACCAGGATGCCGTTCTCGGTGCCGATGATCGCGTCGGTCGCCCGCGCCTCGGCCCGGCCGCGCACCCGGGCGACCACCCAGCTGCCGACCGCGCCGACGGTGCGCACATTGAACCCGGCGGCCGCGCGCAGGGCGGACCAGAACCCCCGGTACCGGTCCGGCGGACCGCTCGGGATCCGCTCCTCCGCCGGCGCCCACTCCGGCGACTCGAGGATCGCGGTCGCCGCCTGGGCGGCGATCATGTCCGGGCGAGCGGCCGGTCGCGCCCACGCCAGCACCGGCGCCGGCCCGGTCTGGTCGAGTCGGCTCGTGTCCAGGGCCTCGGCGACGAGCCGGTCGAGCATGTCCTCGCCGACGACCGAACGGATCGAGACGCGCGCCACGACGGCATCGGCCTCGCGCGTGCTCGAGTCGGTGGTCAGGGCGTCGAGCACGCCGTCCGGCACGCCCCGCAGGATCCCGCCCACGGCGGCCAGCGCGGCCGCGGCGTGGCCGTCGAGGTTGCCCGGGAAGCGCACGAAGACGCTCGCGCGGTCGACGTCGGGACGGTCCTCGGGGGAGATGACGACGTTGACGTCCCACTGCGGCTGGAAGATGGCCGGGTTCGCCCCGAACGCCCCGCTGACCGGGAGCACGACGACCGACCGGTGCAGCCGGCAGCCGACCTCGTGCAGGTCCGCGCGACGCGGGAGGGTCGACTCGATCGCATCGGCGACCGCGCAGCCCGTCGCGGAGAGCGTCAGGTCGGTCCCGGCGTCGTGGAGCAGCACGTGCCCGACGACGACGCGCACGAGATCGAGCCGGAACCGACCGATGTGCTCGAACAGGTCGACCGTGTGGACGCCGACCGCGTCGACCAGCCGGGCCCGCACCGACGGCGGACCCGCCGGGTGGACGGTCACGTCGTCGGACGTGACCCACAGCGACGGCTCCAGGATGCCCGCGCCGGTCCACGACTCGGCGAGCCCGCGGATCGCAGTGTCGCGCGCCCCGCTGCCGACGACGAAGACGGTCAGGGTGCGCATGTCAGTAGAAGCCCCCGCCCTCGGCCACGGGCTGCAGGGCGCCGACGCTGCGCCGCAGATCCCCGAGCGAGGCGCGGATCTCGCCGCGCAGCTCGTAGGAACCCGGGAACCCGAGCAGGTCGTTGCCCTCCTCGACCCGCGAGAAGTGCTCGTCGAACTTGGCGCTCAGCGCGTCGATCCGCTGCTCGACCTTCTTGCGCCGCAGCTCCCAGTCGGCCGCCGGACCGGTGTCGCCGTTCGGGTTGCGACCGTCGAGGATCCATGCGGAGAGCTCGTCGGGCACGTCGTCCCCGCTGCTGCCCAGGGCGCGCAGGCGCTCGTACGGCTTCATCGGCTCGAGGGACTCGGTGGTGTTGACGTCGAGCATCGCGAGGGTGACCGACTCCAGCAGCGCCGGCAGCAGGTCCGGGCCGGTCGGCTTCACGCTGGTCAACGTCGGCCAGGGGAACGCCGCCATCCGACCGCCCTTGCCCAAATCGGCCGGGACGAACACGCGGGCGCCGGTGTCGCCGACGTCGAGGTGGCCCAGGCACCCGGCGACGAACCACCCGCGCACCAGCGACCGCAGGACGGCCGGCGAGAAGGGCAGCGCCTCGGAGAGCGGACGGGACCGACGCCACCGCCAGAACTCCGCGCGCTGGTCCGTCGACGCGCTGCGCGCACCCCACTCGCTCGCGATCGGGCGCATGAGGCTGTCGAAGACGACCGGCTCGTAGGGCTCCCGGTTGACGGTGAAGATGTCGATGAACGCGCCGTTGCCGTCGCTGAACGACTTCTCCACGACCTCGTTCCACTGGCTGCGGGACTCCAGCAGCGTCCGGAACCGCTCACGGGCCGGCGACTTCTCCGGCAACGGCACCTCGCTGAAGAGGGTCGTGTAGGTGACCTCGTTCTTGCCGTGCACCTGCACCAGCACCGACGGGTTGACGCTCACCAGCGGCGAGCCCGCGTTGAGGGCGGCGATCAGCTGTCCCTCGAAGCGCTGCAGGCGCGCGGCGAGATCGGCCGGGCCGACCGACGCCGGGTCGAGGTAGTCCCGCAGGCCCTCGTCCATGTACCGGCCCACCGCGGTCCCGTCGCGGTGGAGCCACCCGCGCGCCCGGTCGAGCAGGTCGCCGGCGGTGGCGTGCACGACGAACGACGCGCGGCTCGGCGCCGCCGTCACCGTGCGGTGCAGGAGGTGGTTCCGCGGGACCCAGTCGGCGGTCCGGACGACGAGGTGCTGCACCCGGCCCTCGACCTCGTCGGTCCCGAGGAGCACCTGGATGTCGGCCGCCTTGCGGGCCTCGCGCGGCTGCTCGGTCCCGATCGTGCGCGACACGAGCGACGAGAGGATGGAGGGGTAGTCGTCCGGCTTCTCCAGCAGGAACTCGTTCGGCGCGGGCCGCAGGCGGATCGGGATGACGTCGCCCTCGGGCCACAGCGCGATGACCGACGGGCGCCCGTCACCGCGGATGCTGCCGGCCTCGGCCAGCGCCTCGAGACCGTGCTCGACCGACTGGACCAGCGGCTCGAGGACGTTGTCGACGAGGTCCTGGATCAGCTCGACCGCGAGGTCGCGGATCTCGGCCTCCTGCTCCTCGGCGAACGTCTGGACGGCCCGCTTGACCGCTTCGGCGAGCCGGTCGGTGGTGCGCAGGATGACCGCCGTGTCGGCGTCGTCGAGCGCTCCGCGGATCTGCTGGTCCACGTCCGCGGCCCACCGACGGCTCGCGCTCGCCTCGCTGCGGAGCTCGTCGCGGACCTGTCCGACCTCGGTCGACAGGCGGCGCAGCAGCTCCACGGTGACGGGGGCGCCGCTGGAGGCGATGTATCGGGCGGTGAGTGCCGTCAGATCGCGCTGGATGGTGTCGACCCAGCTGCGCGCCGCGTCCGTCCGGGCCGCCAGCTGCGCGGTCTGGAAGTGCGACTGCCGGTCCTTGACCAGGTTCCTGATGTTCCGGCGCACGTCCTCCGCACGGGCACCCTTGTCCGGGATCGCCTCCTTGGCCTTGGTCTGGATCTCGACGAAGACGGTCTTGAGGTCGTCGCGCAGGCTCTGCGGGCGCAGCGCGTCGACGATCTGGTTGCGGTCCTTGCCGCGCTCGTCCAGGCCCGAGGCCGCCAGGAACCCGCCGAAGACGTCGTCGGCCGTGTCCCGGACCAGCTGCTTCTCGGTCCGGTCGTCGCCCCGCTGCCGCAGCTCCTCGTGCCGGCGCGTGAACCGTTCGACCACCGTGCGGGCCAGGTGCTCGCTCGCGTAGTCGCGGAACCGGTCGCGCCCGAGACCGACGCGGGACGACCCCAGCGCCGCGAACGGCGTCTCGGTGCCCTGCGTGTGCAGGCCGAGCTTGTCGGGCACCGACTGGGCGGTCGGCGCCCAGTTGCCCTGGGTGTACGTCGAGAGCGAGTCCTGCAGCCGCTCGCTGACCACCCAGGCGCCGAGCGAGCGCCCGAGGGCGCGGTAGATGTCGTTCTGCGTCCGGTACGTCACGTGCTCGTTGCGGGCGCCGACGAGGAACGGGTACCGCGGGCCCAGGCGCTTCGCCGTCCCCAGCTGGACGCCGTACCGGGCGAAGAGGTCGGTGGTCCCTTCGGTCGCGCCGTCCTCGTTCCAGAAGCCGCTCAGCAGCTCGGCGAGCGCCGCCAGCGAGTTCGGCCGCACACCGCGGCGGGCCTCCTCGGGCAGGTAGTCGAAGACGTCCGGGGCGTAGAGCACACCCACGATCTCGCTCGCCCACTTGTCCCCGAGGGCGCGCACGGCGTCGCAGACGTCGATCACGGCACCGGATCCGCTGCCGCCGGCGATCGAGGAGACGACGACGACGGTCGGCTCGTGGACGACCGACGACGGAACGCCGCCGAGTGCGGTCGTGACCTGCTGGAGCTCACCGATCACCTCGGCGCCCGTGAGCTGGCGGCGAGCGCTCTGCAGCGCCTCGCGCACCCGGTCGAGGCCGGCGACCGTGATGACCCGCCCGAGCGCCCGGTACTGGCCGGCGCCCTTGCTGGCCGGGATGTTCACGCGGTTGGGGTCCGGCCGCCACCCGCCCAGCGCGTCCGCCAGGTGCGCGCTGGCGGTGCTGGTCATCGCGGCGTCGATGGTCCGGTAGTCGACACCGCTGGCGACCAGCCCCTGGTAGTCCCGGTCGGGCAGCTGCGGGGGCAGGTCCGGGTCGTTGCCGTCCGCGACCGTGGGCACGTCGATGTGCAGGAACTGCCACGCGCGCGGCAGGTCGCCGACCCACCCGGCCTGCTGGAGCCGCCGCTCGAGGTCCTCGCGGACGACGCGCAGGGTCTTGCCGCCGGAACCGCCGACACCGACGAGGAGGAACGGACGAAGCATGAGATGTCCTTGGGGTGAGTAGGTGCGGAACTGCTAGTCCCAGAAGTTGACCGAGCTCGGCGGTGCGTCGTCGGCGGCGGKGGGCGGTGTGGCGGGCGGGGCGGACTTCGCGGGACGCCCCCGCCGGCCGCGGCCGCCCTTGCCGGTCGGCGCAGGCGTCGGGGTCGTGCTGGGGCCGAGGTCGTCGGCCCAGCTCGAGGAGGTGGCCGGCCCGGGCGCAGCCGGGGTGGCCTCGTCGTCCGCCCAGGACGCCGCCCGGGGCTGCGGGACGTCCGTCGCTCCCGTCCCTGCCGGCGGCGCSGTCGGCGTCGGGCCCGCGGTGCGAGCCGCAGCGGCGCCCACGACCGCGTCGACGATCCGGTCCCACGGCGCGTCGCGGACCTCGTCGAGCCGCTCCGGCAGCACCGCGGCGACGCCCTCGCGCGAGTCGACGACCATGACCAGCCGACCACGGATCTCGGTCGCGCCCGGCAGCGGCGGCTCGGCGGCGAGGACGAACCCCATGGTGCCCGGCAGGTCCACGGTGGCCGCCCGACCGTCGGCACGCGTCAGCTCGTTCCCGGCCGTCGTGACGACGATCGAGTCCCCGGCCGCTCGCACCACGCCGGTGCCCTGCCGCAGGGGGAACCACGGGAAGGTGCGCCGGAACTCGAGCCCGGCAGCGTCGAACCGCCCGAGCCGGCCGGACTTGCCCACCCGCAGCGGCTCGAAGTCGAAGGCCGGGTCGAGCAGCTCGGGACTGTCGGCCGTCGCGCGTCGCACCCCACCGGCGGTGACGAGCACGGGGACCGACGCCACGCGCGCGTCGGTGGTGAGGCGGTAGCGGTCAGCGACCCGCCGAGACGCCTCCGCAGTCAGCCACGCGAGGAGCAGGGCGAGCACCGAGAACAGGGCCACGAGGCCCCACCGCTTCGCCTCGTCGACGGGCCGCGTCATGGACGTCCCGACCGGCACGGTCAGCGTGACGTCGTCCCCGCCGTTGGCCGCGGTCAGCGTGATCGGCAACGAGCCGTCGACGCGCCCGTCAGCGGGGTTCTCGGCCGACACCTCGACGGCGATCTGCGCGGTGCCGTTCGCCGGGATGTCCACGCAGCCGGCGTCGGGCGTGAGGGTGATCTCTCCCGCCGGCTCCGGCGCCGTGAACGTGGCGTCCCCGAGGCACGCACGCGTGGCGCCGTCCTTCGACCCGGTGAACGTGAGCCTCCCGGCGGCCGTGCCGTCGCCGACCAGGTTGGGCAGGAGCAACCGGGTCGGCGCCACGGTCGGGTAGGAGGTCGGTAGGGCGGTCGGCAGGTCGGCGTGGGACGTGACCGGGCCGAGGGGGATCTGGCTGGGCCGGCTCACCCCGCGCGCGGTCGCCTCGATCGCCATCGACGGCGCAGCCCCGTCGGCGGGGATCGTCACGTCGAGCGAGTAGGTGCCGTCGCCGTTGTCCTCGACGTCGGCGCTCTGGTCGGTGCCCGCCACCGTCACCGCCAGGTCCAGCGGGCCGGAGAGCTCGGCGGGCCGCACGGCGCTGCCGTCCTTGTGCTGCGGGGTCACCGTGACGGTGCTGGTCTCGCCGATGGTCAGGCCGCGATCCGGGCCGGTGATCGCGAGCTCGACGCCCCAGAAGTAGTAGAGGTCGACGAGGGTCGCCGTGTCGCCGAGCTGCAGCGTCCACTCCCCGCCGTCGGAGCCGGCGGGCGGGAAGGTGACGTCGATCGTCATGAGACCGTCGCGATCGCTGACCACCAGCTGGGCGCCGCCGACGTCGGCGACCGAACCGTCGAGCGGGACGGTCTCGCCGTCCGGCGCCAGCAACGTCGGCAGAGCCGCGCCCGGGTCGCGCTCGAGCACCACGCGGAAGCGCCCGATGCCGCGGTCCGCCGGGATGGGGAGGGTGCCGTTCGCGCACTCCACCGACGGGCAGTCGACCGACTTCCACGACGTGCCGCCCGCGATGAGCGCCGCGGCCTGCGCGAACAGGCGGCGCATCGCCCCGGCGTCGTCGGCGCGCAGGAACGCCCCGCCAGCCGACGTCGCCGGGATGGGCACGGTCCCGCAGGACTCCCCGCCCCCGGTGCCCTCGGCGATCGCCCGCAGCCGGTCCTGGTCCTGCTGGGTCACCGAGCCCTCGGTGAAGAGCGCGAGCGCGATGATCGCGATCCGGTCGCCTCGCACGCCGTCGATCTGACCCTGCGGCGTGCACAGCTCGGTCCGCGCCGCGTCGGTGGCGGGCTCGCTCCCGCCGGTGCCGTCGACGTCGAGCCGGCCGTCGGTGAACCACAGGAGGACCTTGCAGCTGGTGCCGTCGAGCGAGGCCGCCTGTGCGTCGAGGGAGGACTGCGCGCCGCGCAGGGCCGCGCGGTAGTCCGTGAGGTTCTCCTGGTCGCGCCCGGGCAGGTCGTTCGTCGCCGAGTCCTCGAGGGCGGCGAGCTGGTTCCCGTCGACCGTCCCCCAGGCCACGAGCTCCTCGTACTCCGCGCCGAACGTCGCCAGGCTGGCCTGGACGTCGAGCGACCCCTCGCTGCTGGCGCGCAGCGAGGCGAGCGAGTCGAGGGCGGTGGAGATGGCCCCGACGCGCTGGTCGTCGGGGTCGGTCTGGCGCAACGACCCGGACGCGTCCACCACGATCGCCGCGAGCAGGTGATCCGCGTCCGCCGCACAGCTGGCGACGTCGGCGAACGCGGAGGCCCCGGCGTCGCTGAGGTCGGAGGCGGCGGTCGCGGAGGGTGCGAGGACCAGGGACGCGGACGCCGCGACACCGATCGCGGCGAGCGACGCCAGGGCGCGACGGACCCGGTTCACTTGGCCAGCTCCGTGGCGAGCAGGAAGGCGTTCACGAGTCCCGCGGCGACACCGATCACGAGCGCCGACGTCGCCAGCCGGTCCAGCCACGGCTGCGGCCGGAACCGCGGGTCCGGCCGACGACGGCTCCGCATCGCGCGGTACACGCTGGCCACGATCGTGGTGACGACCGCACCGAGCACGTACCCGGCGACGAGGAGCGGCACCGACGGCGCGTCCAGCACGAGGACGGAGACGAGGGCGGCCGCCACGGACACCACCGCGACGGCCAGAGCAGCGATCGCCGGCCAGGCCGGGGCGCGTACGGCATCGCGCCGGACCATGGTGTCGACCACGCGCTCTCCCGTCGAAGTCGTCAGCCGCATCGGGTTCGACGGGGCAATCGTTCCACTGTAGGAACCCGCACCGACACCGCTTCTGGCCCTACGTCCTGCATACCTCCCGCACCGCACCCGATTCGCGGCTCATCAGCAGGTTGTCACGACCGTCACGTGCAGACAATGCGAGCACGAACCTCACAGGCACCACCCCGTCGGCATTCACCCCCAGCCCGCTCAGCGCGCACGTGCCGGGCGAACCCGGTAGGAACGATGGACATGACCATCGTCGGCTTCCACAACTCGCACGAGCAGGTCCACCCCGCGGCGCTCCTCGCGGTCACCCAGCGCGCCGAGCAGGCCGGCTTCGACGCCGCGATGTGCTCGGACCACTGGGCCCCGTGGTCGGTCCGGCAGGGCCACTCGGGGTTCGCCTGGACGTGGCTGGGCGCGGCCATGGCGACGACGCAGCTGCCGTTCGGCGTCGTCAACGCGCCGGGCCAGCGCTACCACCCGGCGATCATCGCCCAGGCCGTGGCGTCGCTGGGTGCCATGTTCCCGGGCCGGTTCTGGGTGGCGCTCGGGTCCGGAGAGAACGTCAACGAGCACATCACCGGCGCGGGATGGCCGCCGAAGGCCACGCGTGACGCCCGGCTCCGGGAGTGTGTCGAGGTCATCCGCGCCCTGCTCGACGGCGAGGAGGTCACCCACGACGGCCTGGTCACGGTGGACCGCGCCAAGCTCTGGACGCTTCCCGACGAGACGCCGCTCCTCATCGGCCCGGCGGTGACCCCCGCGACGGCACGAGCGCACGCGGCCTGGGCCGACGGACTGGTCACGGTGAACCAGACCCCCGAGATCCTCCGGCAGGTGGTGCAGGAGTACCGGGACGCCGGTGGCCGGGGCGAGATCGCGCTGCAGGTGCACGTGTCGTGGGCGCCCGACGAGGAGACCGCCCTGGCGACCGCTCGCGAGCAGTGGCGCGGCCAGGTGTTCGGACCGCCGGTCGCGTGGGACCTCGACACTCCCGAGGCCTTCGACACCATCGGCGAGCACGTCGGCGACGAGAGCGTCCGCCGCAGCGTCCTCGTCGACCACGACCCCTCACGACTGGCGGACCGCCTGAGCGAGCTGGCCGCGATCGGCTTCGACGCGCTGTACCTCCACCAGGTCGCCACGGACGCCGCCCCGGACGACGAGAAGCACGGCGACGCAGCACCGACCCGCACCCCGCGCAGCGCGACTCTCGAGGCGTTCGTCGACATGGCCGCCGAGCACCTCCTCCCCCAGCTGCAGTCCGGCTCTCGACGGGCGGCGCGGCACCACAACGGGTAGGAACGATCCCCATGAGGATTCACGACACCGGTGACCTGTGGTGGAAGAACGCCGTCATCTACTGCCTGGACGTCGAGACGTTCATGGACTGGAACGACGACGGCGTCGGCGACCTGCCGGGACTCGTGCAGCGGATCGACCACCTGGCGGACCTGGGTGTGACGTGCCTGTGGCTCATGCCGTTCTACCCGACGCAGGACTACGACGACGGGTACGACATCTCCGACTTCCTCGGGGTCGATCCGCGCCTGGGCGACGTGGGCGACCTGGTCGAGGTGATCCGGACCGCCCGCGACCGCGGGATCCGGGTGATCGCCGACCTCGTCGTCAACCACACGTCGTGGAAGCACCGGTGGTTCCAGGAGGCGCGCAAGAGCGTCGACAACCCGTACCGCGACTTCTACGTCTGGCGGAAGGACAAGCCGCCGTCCACAAAGGACAAGGTCGTCTTCCCCGACAAGGAGACGGGCATCTGGACCAAGGACGACGCGACCGGCGAGTGGTACCGGCACACGTTCTACCACCAGCAGCCCGACCTGAACACGGCGAACCCGCAGGTCAGGGACGCCATCGCGAAGGTGATCGGCTACTGGGCGGAGGTGGGGCTGAGCGGGTTCCGGGTCGACGCCGTCCCGTTCTTCCTGGCCGACGCGGCGAACACCCCGGGCGACGACATCGTCGACAAGCACGACTTCCTCAAGGAGCTCAGGTCGTTCCTGACCCGCCGGGTCGGCGACGCCATCCTCATGGGCGAGGTCAACCTGCCGTACGCGGAGCAGCGGCTGTACTTCGGCGGCGGGGCGGCCGACAGCGACGAGCTCACGCTGCAGTTCGACTTCATCGGGATGCAGAGCCTGTACCTGGCGCTCGCCCGGCGCGACGCCCGCCCGATCGCCGAGGCCCTCTCGCAGCGGCCCGACATCCCGCACGACGCCCAGTGGTCCACCTTCGTGCGCAACCACGACGAGCTCACGCTCGACAAGCTCTCCGACACGGAGCGGCAGGAGGTGTTCGACGCCTTCGGGCCCGACCCGGACATGCAGCTGTACGGCCGTGGCCTGCGCCGGCGTGTGCCGACGATGCTGGACGGTGACCCCCGCCGCATCCGGATGGTCTACTCCCTGCTGTTCTCGCTGCCCGGCACCCCGGTGCTCTTCTACGGCGAGGAGATCGGCATGGGCGAGAACCTGGCCGCCGAGGGGCGCATGGCGGTCCGCACGCCGATGCAGTGGACGTCCGGGACGAACGGCGGCTTCTCGCAGGCGTCGAAGGGCAAGCTGTCCGGCCCGGTCACCGAGGGCGGCTTCTCCCCCGAGCACGTCAACGTCGCCGACCAGCGTCGGGACCCGGGCTCGATGCTCAACTTCGTCCAGCTGCTGATCCGCCGGTACCGCGAGAGCCCCGAGCTCGGCTGGACCCCGCGGGCCGAGATCCTCGCGCAGCCGCACCCCGCCGTCCTCGCGCACCGCAGCACCTGGGGCGACGGGTCGACGATCGCGGTGCACAACCTGTCTCCCGACGCGGTCACCGTGCCCCTGCGGTTCGCCGACTGCGACGACACCGTGCAGCTGGTCGACCTCCTCCAGGACGGCACGTGCACGATCGACGCGCGAGGTCGGACGGAGGTCGACCTGGAGGGCTACGGCTACCGGTGGCTGCGCGTCGTCCGCGAGGGCGACCGCCGGCTGATCTGAACCGTTTCGGCCGGCCCATCCACCGGCCCGCTCAGCGGCCTCCCAGAAAACTCGCGTACCGTGCCGAGGTCCGCCGCCTCCCCGGGCGGGACCCAAGACGACGGAGGACCTTCGTGCGCCGCACGACCACCGCCCGCCGCGGCCTCGCCGCCGCAGCACTCGCCCTGACCCTCGGCCTGTCGCTGGCCGCCTGCTCCGGTGACGGCGGCTCCGACCCGTCGGCCTCGCCGTCCGCGTCGGCCACGTCGGCCGAGAACGCCGCAGACACCGCCGCGCTCGCCCAGGTGACGGTCGAGGGTGATCCCGGCACCAAGCCGACGATCACCCTCCCCTCGAAGCCGTTCACGGTGACCGGGGTGACGGTGCGCGTCGTCGACGAGGGCACGGGCGCCGAGATCACCGAGGGGCAGACCCTCTCGATCAACGAGGTCGCCGTGTCCGGCACGGACGGCAGCGTCCTCGGCGACAACTACGAGAGCGGTCCGGAGTCCGTCGTCGCCGACGACAAGCTGCCGCCGGCGCTGCACGACGCGCTGGTCGGCCAGAAGGTCGGCGTGCGGATCCTCTTCGCCGTGCCGACCGACAGCGGGACCAACGTCGTCGCCGCCGACGTCATCGACGCGAAGGACACCCCGCCGGTCCCGGCACGCGCGGAGGGTGAGGCCGTCACGCCGCCCGCCGGCCTGCCGACCGTCACGCTCGACGCCGACGGCAAGCCGTCGATCACGCCGATCAGCGACGCGGCGCCCACCACGCTCGTCGTCCAGCCCCTGATCAAGGGCGCCGGCGCACCCGTGACCGCCGACCAGACGCTCACCGTGCACTACACGGGCTGGCTCTGGGACGGCACGCAGTTCGACTCCTCGTGGGACCGCGGCGAGCCCGCGACGTTCCCGCTGACCGGCGTCATCCCGGGCTGGACCCAGGGCCTCACCGGCCAGACCGTCGGCAGCCAGGTGCTGCTGATCATCCCGCCGGAGCTCGGGTACGCGGACAAGGAGCAGAACGGGATCCCCGCCAACTCGACGCTGATCTTCGTCGTCGACATCCTGGCCGCGTCCTAGCGCGCATCGCTTCACGACGAGCCCGGGACGCCTCGCGTCCCGGGCTCGTCGCGTCCTAGGGTGGCGGGGAGAGCCAGACGACTCCGGAGCCCGGGAGTGGACGATGGACCAGGCAGCGACGCCGAGGATCCGTACGGTGGCGCTCGTGGGCGCCGCGGGATCGGGCAAGACCACGCTCACCGAGGCGCTCCTGCACCGCGCCGGTGTGCTGACCCGCGCGGGTCGGGTCGAGGACGGCACCACCGTGACCGACCACGAGCCCGAGGAGATCGCGCGCGGCATCTCCCTGGGCCTCGGGGTCGCCCCCTTTCCGTGGACCGCACCGGACGGCAACGCCTACGACGTGACCCTGCTCGACGCACCGGGCTCGGCGGACTTCGCGGGTGCGGTCGACGCGGCGCTGGCGGCCGCGGACCTGGCGCTGATCGTGGTGAGCGCGGTCGACGGCGTCCAGGCGGGCACGCACGCGGCGTGGCGACTCGCGGCGGAGGCCGGGGTGCCGCGGATGGTCGTCGTCACCAAGGAGGACAAGGCGCGGGCCGACTTCCGGCACGTGCTGGCGGACCTGCGGGAGGCGTTCGGAGACGGGCTGGTCCCGCTCGAGCTGCCGCTCGGCGAGGAGACGGCGTTCACGGGCGTCGCCGACGTGCTCTCCGAGGAGGGCCTCACCTACGACCGCGAGGGCCGCCACCACACCGAGGCGTTGCCGACCGGGCTCGCCGACGAGGAGCATCGGCTGCACGACGAGGTCACCGAGGAGATCGTCGCCCACGACGACGACCAGCTCGAGCGATACCTGTCGGGGGAGCAGCCGACCGCGGCGGAGCTGGAGACGACGCTCGCGCACGAGGTCCGCGACGGCGAGGCCTTCCCCGTGCTCCTGGCGTCGGGCGTCACCGGCGTGGGCGTCGACCGGCTGGCGGACCTGCTCTGCGAGCTCGGGCCGTCGCCGGCGGACCGGACGGCCCGGGTCCAGGCCGGGAAGACGGAGGTCGAGGTCGCCGCCGACCCGAAAGGCCCCACGCTGCTGTACGCGTTCCGGACGCTCGCGGACCCGTTCGTCGGCCAGGTCACCATGTTCAGGGTCCTGTCGGGCACCGTCCGCAACGGCGACCGCCTGCTCAACACGGCCACCCGCACCGAGGAGCGCATCCCCGGGCTGTTCCGGCTGCGCGGCAAGGAGCACCTGCCCGTCGACGCCGTCCCGGCGGGGCAGGTCGGCGCCGTCGCCAAGCTCACCGGCACCCCGTCCGGGACCCTGCTGGCCGAGCGGACAGGGCCGGCCGCGTCGATGACCGCCCGGCCGCCGCGCGAGCGGGACACCGTCTACGGGCTGGCGCTGGAACCCCTCACGCAGTCCGACGACGACCGCCTCTCGGCCGCCCTCGGCCGGCTGGTCGCCGAGGACCCGACCCTGCGCGTCGACCGCTCCGGCGACAGCACCGTGCTGCGCGGTCTCGGCGACACGCACCTGGCCGTCGCGCTGGAGCGCCTGGCCCGCGTGTTCGGGGTGCACGCGAGCACCTCGCCGGTGCCCGTCGGCTACCGGGAGACCATCCGCAGGCCCGTCGAGGCCGAGGGCAAGGTGAAGAAGCAGTCCGGCGGCCACGGGCAGTTCGCGGTGGTCCAGCTGCGGGTCTCGCCCCTGCCGCACGGGTCGGGGTTCGAGTTCGTCGACGCCATCGTCGGCGGGGCCATCCCCCGCACCTACGTGCAGGCCGTGCACAAGGGCGTCGTCGAGGCGATGGCCTCCGGCGGCCCGCACGGGTACCCCGTGGTCGACCTGCGCGTCGAGGTCTACGACGGGAAGTCGCACTCGGTCGACTCCTCCGACATGGCGTTCCGGACCGCCGCGGGCAACGGCGTCCGCGACGCCCTGCACGCGGCCGGCACGATCGTGCTCGAGCCCGTCAGCCACGTCTCCGTGACGGTACCGACGACGGCGCAGGGCGACGTGATGAGCGACCTGTCCGCCCGCCGCGGCCACATCAACGCGACGACGTCCCTCGACGACGGGCTCGTGCTCATCGAGGCGTCCGTTCCCGAGGCCGAGCTGGCCCGGTACGTGCTCGACCTGCGCTCGCTGACCGGCGGCCGCGCCGAGCTGTCGATCGAGGCCGACCGGTTCGAGGTGTGTCCCGACCACCTGGTCCCCGCGTGACCGACGAGCGGGAGCTCGCCGAGCTCACGCGCCTGGTCCGGGAGTTCAGCACCGAGCGCGACTGGCAGCAGTTCCACGACCCGAAGTCGGTGATCCTCGCGCTCGTCGGCGAGGTCGGGGAGCTCGCGGAGCTGTTCCAGTGGGTGCCCGCGCACGAGGCCGTGGAGCGCTTCTCGTCGCCGGACCGCCACGCGCGAGTGTCGGAGGAGATGGCCGACATCCTCGTCTACCTGGTGTGCCTGGCCGACGTGCTCGGCGTCGACCTGGGCGAGGCCGCCCGGTCGAAGCTGGCCGACTCCCACCGCAGGTTCGCCGCCGACGAGGTCCGCGGCGTCGCGCCGCACAAGCCCTAGCCTCGTCACCATGGCCCGGTACTTCGACGTCCACCCCGAGAACCCCCAGCCGCGCTCGATCGCGCAGGTGGTCGAGCTGCTCCGCAAGGACGCGGTCATCGCCTACCCCACGGACTCCTGCTACGCACTGGGCTCCCGGATCGACAACCACGACGGCGCCGACCGCATCCGCAAGATCCGGCACCTCGACGACCGGCACCACTTCACGCTGGTCTGCTCCGACTTCGCGCAGCTGGGCCAGCTGGTGCACCTGGACAACAGCGCGTTCCGCGCCATCAAGGCGGCCACGCCCGGCCCGTACACGTTCATCCTGCTGGCCACGCCGGAGGTGCCCAAGCGGCTGGCGCACGCGAAGAAGCGGTCGGTCGGCGTACGCATCCCCGACCACCCCGTGGCCCAGGCCATCCTGCGCGAGCTCGGGGAGCCCCTCCTGTCCAGCACCCTGCTGATGCCCGGCCACGAGTGGCCCATGGTCGAGGGCTGGCAGATCAAGGAGGAGCTCGACCTGGTGCTCGACGCCGTGGTGGACGCCGGCGACTGCGGCACGGAGCCGACGACGGTGGTCGACTGGACCGACGGCACCCCGGAGGTGGTCCGCGTGGGCGCCGGCGACCCGGACCGCTTCTGACCTCCGCCGGCGCCGAACTCGTGACTCCCGGTCGAGCTCGCCGGTCGCAACCGGCGAGCTCGACGCGACGTCACGATCTCGAGCTCGCTGGCGCACGACCGGCGTCGGCGGGAGGGTGAGTCGGTGGGCAGCTACGTCGCAGTCGTCGGGCCGTCCGCGGCCGACGAGGCTGACTTGGCCGATGCGGAGGCCGTCGGGCGCGGACTCGCCGAGCGCGGGCACGTCGTGCTCTGCGGCGGTCACGGCGGGGTCATGGAGGCGGTCGCGCGGGGGGCCGCCGCGGCCGGCGGTGTCGTCGTCGCGCTGCTCCCCGGCACCGACCGGTCGGCCGCGAACCCGTTCGTCACCGTCGCGATCCCGACCGGGCTCGGCGAGCTGCGCAACGCCTTGCTCGTCCGGGCGAGCGACGTGGTCGTGAGCGTCGGCGGGTCCTGGGGCACGCTGAGCGAGGTCGCGCTCGCGGTCCGCACGGGCGTGCCTGTGGTGGCGCTGCGCGGATGGTCGCTCCCGGGCGACCCGGGGCTGCATCCGGTGGGCACCGTCGACGAGGCCCTCCGGCTGGTCGACACGCTGGGCGCCCGCGATGACTGAGATCGAGGCTCCGGCACGAGGTCGACGATGCGGGCAAGTGCAGGGGTGCCGATGACGAACGTGCCGACGAGCGCGGACGACGTGGCCCGCGCCGCTGCGGCCGCGACCGACCTCGCCGCGCTCGACGCCGTCGTCCCCACGTGCCGCGCGTGCCCTCGGCTGGTCGCGTGGCGGGAGCTCGTCGGCGTCGAGAAACGGGCCGCCTTCCGCGACGAGACGTACTGGGCGCGACCTGTCCCGGGCCTCGGCGACGAGCACGCCGGGGTGCTCGTCGTCGGCCTCGCCCCGGCGGCCCACGGCGCCAACCGCACGGGCCGCATGTTCACCGGCGACCGCTCGGGCGACTTCCTCTTCGCGGCGATGCACCGCACGGGCTTCGCCAACCAGCCGACGTCGGTGTCCCGCGACGATGGCCTCACCCTGACGGACATCCGCGTCACCGCGCCCGTGCGCTGCGCCCCACCGGCCAACGACCCGACCCCTCTCGAGCGTCGGACGTGCGGCCCGTTCCTCGGTCGAGAGCTGTCGTTGGTGCGCCCGGCGGTGATCGTCGTGCTGGGCGGGTTCGGCTGGCAGGCGCTGCTCACCACGCTCGCCGAGCAGGGCTGGCACGTCCCGCGCCCGCGGCCTCGGTTCGGCCACGGCGTGGAGCTGGTGCTGAGTGGACCGGGCGGTGCCCAGGTGGTGCTCCTCGGCTGCTTCCACGTCAGCCAGCAGAACACCTTCACCGGTCGGCTGACCCCGCAGATGCTGGACGAGGTGCTGCTGCGCGCCCGGGCCCTCGCCGCGTGACGAGTGGCCGCCGCCCTGGTGTCTGATATGTCCGGCTCACTAGGCTGCGAGCAACCCAGGGGAAGGCTCGACGATGAGCGCGACGACGTACTCGGACGAGGAATCAGCAGGACCCACGGGACGCCAGGAGGTGGTCGACCGGGCACTCCTCGACCGGATCCAGAGCGACCGCGTCTTCGACGCCGAGACTCTGCAGCCGGACGAGGTGAGCCTCCAGACGCTCCGTGACTTCACGCTGCGGTACACCGACCGCATCACCGATCGGCCGATCTACACCCTGGCCTGGCCCTCCCGGCTCTACATCCCGGGCGCGGCCAACGGCCTCACCTACTGGGTCACCGGGCCGCCCGACGCCAACCGCTACCGCTACGCGTGGACCGGCGCCACGGGACCGGCGCCGGGCTCGTTCGCCAGCGCGGCGACCGGCAGCCTCGCCGCGGTCATCAGCCCGACCTCGACCAAGGGCACGTTCCAGGCGTGGGCGGGTGTCGGCATCGACTACCGGCCCACCGCACGCCTGTCCGAGGTGCGGTTCGGCGGCTCGATCGTGGCGCTGGGGATCGACACCGTGACCGTCCTGTCGAAGGGGCGGACGATCGGCTACTCCCACGTCGGCGCGTTCGCGGACATCTTCCTGCAGGGCTGGGAGATCAACCCGGTGAACGGAGCGTGGGACAAGCTCCCGCAGTTCACGCGCCAGAACGTCTACAGCGACCCGTACCACGGTGAGCTCCTCTCGGCGAACCTGTACCACCCGCTCACCCTCTCGGACTCGACGTTCGGCACGCGCTTCCTCGTCGAGGGCGGGAAGAGGTACGCCTTCGCCGTGACGGTCGAGGTGGCGCTGGTGGTGGACGTCCGCGAGCGCGACGACCGCACCGCGTACCGGCTGCTCCCCGGCGACCAGCTCGGCCTCGAGGCTCGGCTGGGCGGCACGATCAGCCAGATGACGGTCGACACCACGGTCGTCTACCAGGCCTGAGCCATGGACATCTCGTTCGTCGCGGGCTTCGGCCCGATCACCCGGGACGGCGACGCGGCTCGGGCGTTCTGGGGCGACGGCCTCGGCCTCACGCTCGAGGAGCCGGTGCCGGGGTACCTCACCAAGGACGACCTCGAGGGCGTGAAGGCCTTCGCCCTCTGGCCGCTGTCGCAGGCGGCCGAGTCGACGTTCGGGTCCCCCGACTGGCCGGCGGAGGTGCCGACGCCGCAGGCGTGGCTCGAGTTCGACGTCCCGACCGTCGACGCCGTCGCGGCGGGGGTCGCCGAGCTGCGCGCCAAGGGCCACCGGCTGCTCAAGGACACGACCGAGGAGCCCTGGGGGCAGACGACCGCCCGGCTGCAGAGTCCCGAGGGCCTCCTGGTCGGCATCACCTACACCCCGTGGATGCACTAGACCCTTTGTTAAAGCATCGAAAAAAGCCCTACGCTGCCGGGATGGCGGACTACGTGGCGGGGATGACGTGGGGCTGGACCGGCGTGCGCGGCACGTGGGGCGACCCGGAGGCCGAGCGGTCGATGGACCTCATGGTCGAGCGGCTCGGCGTGACCTGGACGGCCATCACGTTCGGTGCCCTCCAGGACACCGCGCAGTCCACCGAGATCCACTTCCGCGACGAGCCGACGGTCACCGACGACGAGGTCCGGTGGGCGATCCGCGCCGCCAAGCAGCGGGGTCTGAAGGTGTGCCTCAAGCCCGTGGTCAACGTCCGCAACGGGACCTGGCGTGCGCACATCAGCTTCTTCGACGTCGACGTGCCGCCCGAGCCCACGTGGGCGCAATGGTTCGCCGCCTACACGGAGTTCATCGTGCACCACGCCCGGATCGCGGCGGAGGAGGGCGTCGAGATGTTCTGCATCGGCTGCGAGATGGTCCAGTCCGACCGCCGCGAGGACGAGTGGCGCGCGCTCATCGCGGAGGTCCGCGCCGTCTACGACGGGCTGGTCACCTACAACTGCGACAAGTACCAGGAGGACCACGTGACCTGGTGGGACGCGGTCGACGTCATCTCGTCGTCGGGCTACTACCCGGTCGACGACTGGGAGAACCAGCTCGACCGCATCGCGCCCGTCGTCGCGGCGCACGGCAAGCCGTTCGTGTTCCTGGAGGCCGGCTGCCCGAGCCGCGTCGGCTCCCCCGCCCTCCCCAACGACTGGGCGCTCGCGGGGGCACCGAGCGAGCAGGCGCAGGTCGAGTGGTACGAGGCCGCGTTCACCGCGTGCGCGCGGCGCGACTGGGTGGGCGGATTCCTGCTCTGGGACTGGCCGGCCCGGCTCTACGACGAGAGCGCCGCGGCGACGAACGACGACTACTGCGTGTTCGGCAAGGCCGCCGAGGGCGTCGTGCGGTGCGCCTACGCGAAGGCGTTGAGTAGGTAGAGGACGCCGAACACGGAGCCGAGCAGCCCACCGACGATCGCGAACCACGCGCGCCCGGACCCGTGCCCGCCTGTGCGGGCGCGGCGCAGCGCGATCACGCCGAGGGCGATCGCCACCGGCCCGAGGGGCCAGATCAGCAGCGCCAGGAGCCCCAGGTAGCCCGCCACGACCGACTGCCAGGAGCGACCCACCGGCAACAGCCAGTGCAGGGTGTTGTCGGGTCCAGCTCCCGCGGTGTCACCCACAGGCGCCGGCGGCCAGGCGGCTGTCAGCACCATGCCCGGGGCGGGCGGCAGCGGCGCCGTGTGAGAGGTCCACCCGGCGCCGTCGAACCAGCGCAGCACGCCGGGGGTCGCGCGGTCGTCGTACCAGCCAGGAGGGATCGTCATTTGACGGAGACCGTCTTCACGATCTTGTCCGCGAACGTCTGCCGCTTCGCGTCCCAGAGCGGGAACCAGAAGCCCAGCCCGAGGATCCAGCAGTCGAACCAGTGCGTGATGTCACGCAACAACGCCCGCCCCACGCCGACGTTCTCCCCGGTCTCCTCGCGCACGAGCCGGAGACCCACCACCTGCTTGCCCCACGACTGACCGGTGCGGGCCTGCCGGAAGCCACGGTTCCACACCCAGAGACCGAACGAGACGAGACCGCCGACGACGAACAGCGCCGTTCCGGTCGTCGTGGGCACCGACGTCGGCTGTCCGTACGCGTCGTACCCGGGGGTCGCCGAGAAGGCGGAGACGAATGCCCCGACCCAGTAAGGGATCAGCGCGAGCAGGTCCAGCAACATCGCACCGACGCGCAGGCCCCAGTGGGCATACGTCGGCGCGACGCCGAGAGTCATGGGCGGATAGCCGTACCCGTACCCGTACCCGGCACCCTGCGGCGCCGGGACACCGTACTGGGGGGCGGGCGTGCCGTATGCCGCGTACGCCGGGTAGCTCTGCGCGGGCGTGCCGTAAGTCTCGCCACCGTACGGTGGCGGGTATGCCGGCTCGGGGACGGTCGGCTGCGGAGCGGGTGCGACGTAGGCACCGGGCTGCCACGTGGCCCCGCTCGGCGTCTGGTACGGGTCCTGGTTGCTCACGGCGCTCCTCGGGTCGGGCAGCCCCGACGGCCGCGCCCTGCGGATCGCATCGACAGGTGGCCGGCGCTCATTGAGCCCCGACGTGGCCGCACCGTCAGGCGTCACCCGCCCGGCTCAGCCGTCAGGTCAGTCGAGTGCCACGTGCAGCCCGACCCCCGCCGCGGCGGTGGCGATCGTGACGTCGAACAGCAGGCCTGGATCGGCGGCGACGCGGTGCAGGTGGCCGAAGAGCTCGACAGAGATCGCGCCGACGAGCGAGGTGAACAGCGTGGCCGACCGGGCGGCCGCCCGGACCATCTCCACGGGAACCGCGGCGGGGTCGGTCCAGCCGGCGAACGCGAACACCTCGGGGCTGAGCAGGCCGTGCGGGTCGAAGTCGGGGCCGGTGGGGCGTAGGGACCCGTCGCCGGCGGCCTGCATGAGGAGGCCGACGATGACGCCCCACAGCCGCAGGGCTGACGCGACCGTGTCGTCCGGCGCGCGGTAGCCGCGCACCGGGGTGCCGTAGATCAGCTCGAACGAGTAGCGCTGGTCGAGCGCCCAGCCCCGGACGGCCCGCGCCACCTCGAGCCACACCTGGGCGGGGTCGTCTCCGCGGCCCCGCGCAGCAGCGGCGGCCGTCTCGGCCACGGAGCCGACGGCGTCGTACGACTCGATGATGAGCAGCGTGAGCAGCGCGTCGCGCGACGGCACGTAGCGGTAGACCGCCGACGACGCGACGCCGAGGTCCCGGGCGACGGCCCGCAGCGACAGGTCCGCCGCACCGTCGCTGACCAGCCGCGCGCGGGCAGCCGCGAGCAGCTCGGACATCACCTCGGCGCGGGCACGTTCGCGCGCTGTCTTGATCTCGGCCATGAGCACAGTGTGCCAGAGCACCGATCACAAGTGAGAGCACTGCTCTTGCGCGTCGTCTCGAATAGTGCGAGCATTGCTCGCAGACGAGAGCACCGCTCTCACTTGTCGAGGGGATCGATCATGCCGCGCCACGTCGTCGTCGGAAAGGGAGCCGTCGGCTCCACCCTGGCCCAGCTGCTCGCGGAGCAGGGCTCGGAGGTCCTGGTGCTCAGCCGGTCGGGCGGGGTGTCGTCGGGCCGGATCACGCACACCGCGGTCGACGCCCTCGATGTCCCCGCGCTGGTACGCGCCGCCGCCGGCGCCGATGTCCTCTACAACTGCGTGAACCCCGCCTACGACCGCTGGGCCACGGACTGGCCGCCGCTGATGACCGCGATGCTCGACGCCGCGGCGACGACGGGCGCGGTGCTCGTCACCGCCGGCAACCTCTACGGGTACGCGTCGCACGGCGCCGTGATGACGGAGGACTCCCCGCTCGACGCCACCGACACGAAGGGGGCCGTCCGCGCGCAGATGTGGAGGGAGGCCGAGCGCCGGCACCGCGCCGGCGAGCTGCGGGCGACGGAGGTGCGCGCCGCCGACTACCTCGGCCCGCTCGCGGACTCCCAGGCGCACGCCGGGCCGCGCTTCCTCGACCCGCTGCTGGCCGGAAAGGTCGCGCGCCCGATCGTCGGCGTCGACCAGCCGCACAGCTGGACGTACCTGCCCGACTTCGCGCGGGCCCTCGTCGCCGCCGGCAGCACCCCCGCCGCGTGGGGCCGCGCGTGGCACGTGCCCACCGCCGAGCCGCTGACGTTCCGCGAGCTGGGCGCGCGGTTCGCCCCGAACCCTCGGATCGCGCCGGTCCCGGCTCCTGTGGTGCGCGCCCTCGGGCTGGTCGTCCCGCTGCTGCGCGAGGTGGCTGCCGTCGCCGACCACTTCTCTCAGCCGTACGTCATGGACTCCGCCGCGTCGTCGCGGGTGCTCGGCTTCGTCGCGACGCCCTGGGACCAGGTCGTCGAGGAGATGCTCGCCGCGCGAGCGCCCGTGCCTGTCGGAGGTCGGGCGTAGCGTCGGGTGCCATGAAGTTCGGAGTCACGGCGTCCTGCGGGTCCGCTGCGCAGTCGATCGAGATGGCCGTCGCCGCCGAGGAGGCGGGCTGGGACGGGTTCTTCGCCTGGGACGGCATCAGCGTCGGGCCCATGGACACGTTCGACCCGTGGACGATCCTCGGCGCGGCCGCTGTGCAGACCACCCGCCTCACGCTCGGCGCCATGGTGTTCTCGCTCCCCCGGCGCAAGCCGTGGGAGGTAGCCCGCCAGGCGCTGACCGTCGACCACCTGTCGGGCGGGCGGCTCGTGCTCCCGGTCGGGCTCGGGGCGATCGACGACGGCGCCTACAGCCGGGTGTCCGGAGAGCACGTCGACGCAAAGGATCGGGCGGCGCTGCTCGACGACTCCCTCGCCATCCTCGACCTCGCCTGGACCGGGGAGCCGTTCAGCTATGCGGGCACGTTCCACCAGGTCACCGACCTGGTGTTCCAGCCGCGGCCGCTGCGCGGGACCATCCCGGTCTGGGTGATCGGGTCGTGGTTCGCGCCGCGCTCGATGCGCCGGGCGGCCGGCCGCGACGGGGTCATCGCGATCCGTCGCGAGGACGGGTTCACCCCTCTGAAGCCGGACGAGCTGCGCAAGGTGAGCGACTGGGTGACCGAGCAGCGCGACGGGGAACCGTTCGAGCTCGTCGCCGAGGGCGTGCTGCCGACGGAGCCGACGGCCGCGCGCGAGAAGATCGAGGCCCTCGAGGCCGCCGGGGTCACGTGGTGGATCGACTCGAACTGGGACTTCGACACGGTCACCCCCGACGGCCTGCTGGAGCGGATCCGACGCGGTCCTCTCCCCACGTGACCCGCGCGCCGGTCACGGTCGCCGACTGCGAGCGCGTCCAGACCAGCTGGTTCCAGCTGCGCTCGGAGGTGCTCGGCGTGCCGTCCTGGGAGGACACCGGGCTGACCTGGGCCAACGGTGACCTCATGTTCCCGCGGGTCATCGACCCGGCGGCGCTCGCACGGGGTGTGGAGCGGGCACGCGCAACGGGCACGCGCATCGTCGGCGCCTGGCTGGGTCTCGACGTCGATGCGAGCCCGCTCGCAGCCGCGGGGTTCGAGCGGGGCTGGTCGCCGTGGTGGATGGCGGGACCGGCGGATCTCGGGCTCCCCGCCGACCCGCGGGTCGAGCTGCAGGAGCGGACCGACGAGCACGCCGCCTACGCCAGCGAGCTGGCGATGGCCCGGTTGCGACCGCCTCGCGCGTGGCACGCCGCGGCGTACGACGACGGTCGGTTGGCGGGTCGGGCGTGGTCCCACCTCGTCGACAACCTGGCCGGGGTCTTCGACGTCGCGGTGTGGGAGTCGTCCCAGCGTCGCGGCCTGGGCACCGGGCTGATGCAGGCGGTGTGCTCCCCGGCCGTCGCGGAGGGGGCCGAGCATGTGGTGCTCAACTCGACGCCCGCCGGTCGCGCGCTCTACGAGCGGTGCGGGCTGCGGCTGATCGGGACGGGCATCACGTGGTGGCTGCACCTTCCGGCGTGACGAGGTCGCAGACCGCATCGTCCCAGGTCAGCAGCGTCGGCAGCCCCGTCCTGGTAGCAGGCTGCCCGAGTTCGGGACATCGACGGCCCGAAGGTGCGTCACACTCTCCTTAGACGCGAAGGAGCACCATGCTGACATGCCCGGTCTGTAGATCCGGAGAGCTCGAGCTCGTCGAACGGCTGGCGGACGACCGCCGCACCGTTCGCTGCACGGCCTGCAACCACCAGTGGACGCGCGGAGAGGCGAAGACGTCGGCCCCGCTGCCCTCGTCGTCGGCCGACCTGCAGGCCCGGTTCCCCGACCGCACCGCCGTCGACCCGACCCGGCTCGAGCAGGTCGAGAAGCTGGCCGCGGCGGCGCCGCCCACCGAACCGGGGTACGACTGGTCGCACTACCAGCAGGTGTTCAGCCGCGAGGCGATCACCACCTGCGAGCCGCGGGACCTCAAGGCGTTCGTCAACGACACCCCCGGCGCGACCAACGCGACCACGGCGTCGTTCAACCGCGCCTGGGACAAGATGGGTGAGCACGAGGCCTCCGCCCGCACGCGCAACACCATCCGCTACCTGCTGTACGGGCCCGAGACCGTGCCCCTCCCGGACCGGCTGACCCGCCTGATCCTGGGCCAGGGCGGCCTCGGCATGACCGGCTTCAAGGAGCCGGCGCTGACCCGCGTGCTGTGTGCCATGGCGCCCGACACCTACCTGCCGATCTCGACGTACGGCGCCGCGCGCGGCGGCAAGCGCGAGATCGCCAAGCGGGTCTACGGGCTCACGCTGCCCGACGTCGCCAAGGAGCAGTTCACCATCGGCAGGCTCGCCCTGTGGAGCAACGACCTGCTGGTCGACCTGGTCGGCAACGACTTCGACGACCTCACTCAGGCGGCGGCGTTCCTGACGACGGTCAAGCCCTAGCTCATTCGTCGTGGGGCCGGGCGAGCTCGTCGCGCAGGGTCGCGACGACGTCCGGCCCCAGCTCGAAGCCCTGCGAGCTGCCCGGGTTGACCACGATGCCGACGTCCGCGGGCATGCGCAGCAGCACCTCGCGCACCGGCATCGCGATGGCCTCGCCGCCCACCCGGCCTTCGTCGTGGAAGCGCTGTGCCGACGAGAACGCGACCAGGTGGTGCACGCCGTCGCGGTCCAGGATCGCCGGGATGAATCCCTCGAAGTGCTCGCCCACCGGGCCGCCGCTCGGTACCGCCAGCGGCTCGTAGGCGAACCGGGTCAGCAGCTTGACCCCGTCGATCGTGCCGGGCGTTGCCGTGCGCAGCGCCTGGTCGAAGTCCTTCATGTGCGTGCTCCCTCGTCGTTGCGGGCGAGGCTCACGCTACCGGCGTCCTAGGCGGTCGCCAGCCGGAACAGCGTCGGCGTCACGACCTCGAGCCGTCGGACCTCGAAACCCGTGCGCCGGCCGAGAACGTGCCGTGACCAGGCGTGCCGTCGGCAGAGCTCCTCGCTCGACCACACCTGGCCGTTGGGCCAGCCCGGGGTGTCCAGACGGACGCCCATCACCTCGCCCATGACCATGACCCAGCGGTCGTCCGGGCCGTCGTCGGCGGCGTCACCGATCGGGTGGGCGACCGCCCAGACCGTGGCGCCGATGTCGGCTTGGTGGTTGTCGGTCGCGGAGTAGAGACGGGGCGATGCGAGCGTGGCGGCCATGGCTGGTCCTCTCGTCGACACCACCCATCAGACGCGGTCGACGTGGCGTCGGTGTGACGGGCGCCTGACGACCGGATGACGTCCTGCCGTCGACTTGTCCACAGGCCGTCCGCGGGGTCCCGGTGATCGTCGCTAGCGTCCCGCTGGTCGACGGACGAGGGGGATCGATGGACGGCTTCGAGCTCGACGCCGACGAGCTGATCGTGGTCGCGGGGCGCCTGGATGCCGTGGCTGAGCTCGGCGGTCTGATCCCCGTGGCCACGCTCGGCCACGACCGCCTCGACGCCGCGCTCGCGCGGTTCGGTGCAGCGTGGACCCGGGGTCACGAGGTGCTCACGACCGACGCGGCCGCCGCGAGCTCGGGCCTTCGCGACGTGGTCACCGCGACACGCTCGACCGACGCGCTCGTCGCCGAACGACTGCTGGGGCTGCGGTGATCACCGAGCTCCGCGCACGCTCGGCTTGGTACGAGGACGCCGGCCAGCAGCTCCGCTCGGCGTGCACCGACGGCTGGACCGGCTCAGCGGCCGATGCCTTTCGCGACCGGTACGCCGCCGAGCCCGCACGGTGGTTCCGGGCCGCCGACGCCATGACCGCGGCGGCCGACGCCCTCGAGCTGCACGCCGACACGGTCGCGTGGGCCGACGCCCGCGCGCGGCACGCCGACCAGCTGCTCGTCCTCGCGGCCACCTCGCCCGAGGGCGACCGCTTGCGCGCCGAGGCCGCCGACGTCCTGTCCGACGCCCGTGACCAGCTGGAGCGGTCCGGCGACGACGCCGCGCGCCGCATCGACGAGGCGGCGTCCTGGGCGCCACAGACCCCCACCTGGGCCGACCACGTCGGCGACTGGTGGTCCCGAGCGTGGCACGCCGGCGCCAACGCGGGCATCGACGCCGCAAACACCCTTCTCTCCGTCGGCCACGCGGCCGGTCAGCACCCCGAGGACGTCGCCGCGCTGGTGGGCGGCACGGTGCTGATCCAGCTCGGAGCCGGGGGCGAGGTCGGCGGGTTCGCCCTCGATGCCACCGGCGTCGGCGCCGTGGCCGGCGTGCCGATCAACATCGCGTCGGCCGCACTCATCGGCGCCGGCGCCGTGCTCGTCGCGGGGGGCGCCGGGTCGTTGATGCAGCACGCGGCCGAGGAGCCGGTCTCAGCCCTCGATCGTCTGCCGGAAGGCGAGCCGCTCACGAACGCCCGCGGCCACATCGGTGCGCCCGACCCAGACCCACCGACAGGAGCCAAACCCGGGTGGATCAAGTTTCGCGCTGCGAATGGCCAGGGGTGGGTCTGGCAGGATCGAGACGCCTTCAACGCCGGCGGGAACGCGTGGCAGTTCCGCCACATGGACCCGACCGACCGCTATCCCACCGGGTACGTCCGCATGACGAACGGGAATCAGCAACCACTCGGCCTCGACGGCAAGCCCGGTACGCCCGCCGAGTCCCACCTTCCCGTGGACTCGCGGGGTACCTATCCGCTTCCCGAGAATTGGTGACCATGGACCTCGCGTTCGACGGCTTCGTCGTGACAGAGGTGGCGATCGACTTCACCTTGCGGCTCAACGGTCTGCCACGTGGAACGTTCACCTTCGAGAACGCCGTGCTGATCGAACGACCCGACCACGGATCCGACCTCATCCCCGTTGGGACCCGAGACCTCACCGGGGTAGCCGCATTCGATTTCCTCTCCGGGCTGACTGTCGGCGCGGCAGTCGCGGAGTCAACCGGTTCCCTGGCCGTGACCTTTACAGACGGCAGCAGGCTCCGCGTCGACCCCTCCCGGGACTTCGAGGCGTGGGGTGCTGTCTCGCCTGAAGGGGTTCAGTACATCTGCCTGCCGGGCGGCGAGATAGCGACGTTTGGTCTTCCCGGTCCCAGCTGACTGCAACCTCACTCCGTCGGCGGCGGACCGCCGTGCGCATTCACCTTCCTCGGCAGCACGAAGACGAGCGCGAAGGCGACGATCGACAGCGCAGCGCTGACCGCCATGGCATGCGCGGCGGCGTCGACGAACGCCTGCTGGACGTCCGCGGGGCCGGTGATGTGCAGGGTGCCGAACAGGACGCTGCCGATGACCGCGATGCCGATAGCCGACCCGACGCGCTGCATCACGCTGATCACGCCGCTGGCCGACCCGGCCTCGGACCGGTCGACCGTCGCGACGATGAACTGGACGTTCGGCGCGATGAAGAGACCGCTGCCGATGCCCGCGATGAGCAGTGGGGCCAGCAGGTCCCAGTTCACCAGGTCCGCCGCCGGCTCGATCCGGAGCACCAGCCACACCCAGACCAGCCCGACGCAGACCATCGCCGTGCCGACGATCAGCACGGTCCGCCCCAGCCGCTGCGACAGCCGGTTGCTCTGCGACGCACCGATGATGCTGCCGATCGCGAACGGCACCCCGACCACGCCGGACTCCAGCGCCGTGTGCCCAAGACCCGCCTGCCAGAGCAGCGAGATGGTGAAGAAGATGCTGGTGAACGCCGCGAAGTAGACCAGCGCGAGGATCGTCCCGCCGGTGAACTGGGGATGCGAGAACAGGTGCGGCGGCACCATCGGGTTCTCGTCGGCGATCCGCAGCTCCCACAGCGCGAACGCGACGATCAGCAGCACGCCCGCGACAAGGGTGATGAACGTCCACGCCGGCCAGCCCTTGTCCTGGCCCTCGATCAACGGCACGAGCACCGCCACCAGACCCGCGGTCAGCAAGGCCAGCCCGACGAAGTCGTACCCCGGCTTGGCATGACCCTCCGAGCCGGCGGGCAGGATCTTCGCGGCAGCGATCAGCGCGATGATCCCGATCGGGATGTTGACCCAGAAGACCAGGCGCCAGCCGTTCTCGTCACCAAACGCCTCGATGATCAACCCACCGAGGATCGGCCCGAGGGCCGTCGAGACCCCGATAACGGACCCGAGGATCGCGAACGCCTTCCCGCGCACCGCGGGCTGGAACAGCAGCTGGATCATCGCCGTGACGCCCGGCACGAACATCCCACCTGCGAGCCCCTGGACCACGCGCGCGACGATCAGCTGGAGGCTTGTCTGCGCGAGCCCGCAGAACAGGCTGGCGATGGTGAACAGCAGCAGGCCGGTGAAGAAGACCCACTTGTGCCCGATCCGGTCCCCCACCCGCCCCGCAGGGATCAGCGCAATGCCGAAGGCCAGCGCGTACCCGCTGATGATCCAGCTGAGCGTCGCCTCCGACGCATCGAGGCTGTTCCGGATCGTCGGCAGCGCGACGTTCACGATCGTCGTGTCCAGCAAGGCCATGAACATGCCGGCCATGAGGACGATGAGCGCGTTCCACGCGCTGCGGGGGACCGTGGGGGGTTGGTACGGCCTGGCCGTCGTCGCGTCCGTCATCGGTGCTGCCCTTCGGGCGGATAGGCGACGCGGCCGACGCGCGTCTCCAACCACGGTCCACCGGGGCCGGCCGTCATGCAACGCGGGGATGCCGCTCGAGGACCGCTCCTCCCGCCCCTCCGAGGACGCCCATTGAGGGCCCGGTTGTCGTGCAGGATTTCCTCCATGCGCCACCTGCGCCGCACAATGCTTCTGTAGTGTCAGAGGTGCGACAGCGCACCGCTGCCTTCGTCGAACGCAAGGGACACGTCCGAGTGGTCGGGTATTCGAGTGCAATCTCAAAGGCTGAGGCCACAGCTCGGATGTATTTCCTCGGCGGACGAGCGATAGAACCGCTAGGTCCGGGCAGCAAGGAAAAGAAGTCGGCGCTCGACGCACTTGGACGATTCGTCGGAATAGATCTGCGCGACACGCCAGGAAAGATCGAGTGCGGCCGACTCATCGCCGCCCACCTGCGAGTCTCGTGGGACACGACGTGCTACTCCGTCGGCGAGACCATCACCCTCGTCGGCCTCAACCGCCTGCTGGACGCCGCTGTCAGCCAGCTCCCGCACAACGACGAGACGCTGCGCCTCGTGCGACGGCTCTCGACCTTGCCCCCGGCGCCAAAGGCGGGGTCACCTGAGAGGACCCAGATGACTGACGACTCAGACCTCGAGCAGAACATTGCCGAGCGGATCGCMAACCTGTCGGAAGGCAGCGAGACGCCGGTCGGCGTGGCGCCGATCCTGCAACGGCTCGAGCCGAGCGACGTGAGCTTCGATGACGGCGGCATCTGGCGCGCGCGTGTGGCGCACGTGCAGAGCTGGCTGCACCTGCCCGAGGAGCTCGATGAGTCATCGCCAGACTCGTTCGACAGAAGCCTTGCTCAGGCCCTGGGTCTCGACCCTGCCGAGGCAGGCGCAGCTGCACGGTCGGACGATCTGTTCCAGCGACTGGCCGAACGGCTAGAGCGCGCGGTCTCGCTGCGCGAGAAGTTCTTGGAAGAGATGGAGGCGACGGCGGAGGGCGCAGCAACGCGCGAGACCGCGACCCAGCGTTGGGCCAACGCCTGGGAGGAGGTCGTCGAAGACGAAGAGACCGAGGTCGGGGGACCGATCCATGCCTACGCGGACACCTGGCCGATCTCCGAGTTCGCGCAGTACGCCGTGGACGGAGAGCTCAACCTCAGCCCGTCCTACCAGCGAGCGGACGTCTGGCCCACCGGTGACGCACAGATGCTAATCGAGTCAGTCTTGCGAGGCGTCCCGCTTCCGTCGGTGATCATCCTGAAGCAGCAGGACTCTGGCACGGTCAACTACGAGGTCGTCGACGGAAAGCAGCGGCTCACGTCGATCCTTCGTTTCACAGGCCGCCATCCGCGAGCCCTGGAGATCGTCGCGGAGAAGTCTCGAGACTGGAGCGAACCAGAACTGCTCGACGTATTTCATTCCGACTATCCCAAGTTCAAGAAGCTGTGGAAGAAGTACGAGACTCAGAGCCTCACCGCGCAGGTCGAGCGCTTGAACTACTTCCCGTTCGCGCTCCGAAGCGGAGACGTGAAGCCATTGAGCGGCGATCTGTCCCGCTTGCGTGGCCGGTACTACTCGCAGATCCGCAACGAATCGATCGACGTCGTGGGCGAGCAGCGACAGCTGCGAACTGTTTTCGAGCAGACGTCGAAGTACAGGCTGCCGGTGATCGTGTACGAGCAGGTCACGACCGAGCAGATCCACGAGGTGTTCAGCCTCTACAACCGGCAGGGGAAGCACCTCAACGCTGAGGAGATTCGCAACGCCCTCTACCACCGGCTCGCGTTCATGCGCGCACTGCTCGTGACAGCCGGCGACTCGGACGACATCGAAGCGGTCGCACCGTTCCTGGCTCCTCACTGGTACGACCTGTCGTCGACGCCGCAGGTGCTCGACAGCTATGGCTTCGGCAAGGCCGGATACAAGAGGACAAAGCTGCTCTCGTGGGTGGCGTCTGTCCTGTTCTTCGATGACGGCCGGCCGGACGGCCGCTCGACAGCAAGCCAGATCAACGCCCTGCTCAAGCGCGTAGCGGCCGACTCGAAGGACCCACTACGCAACGACGATGTGATCACTGAGGCGATGCTGCTTCTCGATCGTGGACTCGACGCCCATGCGGCGATCCCCACCGAGGTCTGGGCGCCGACCTTCAAGAACTCGCAGGGGCAGAGCAAGTGGCAAGAGCTCCAGCTGGTTGCGACCCTCATCGCATTCTCGGCGGCCCGCCAGGTCTTGGGGGACGAGCTCGATGAYGTTGTCGATGCAGCCTTGCCCCAGATCGGCGCTGCGTCCGCGCACTGGAAGCGTCCGCAGAAGACGCAGTCCAAAGAGCAGTGGGACTTCATTGCGCGCGTGGTCGGCGACCTTCTCGGACTGCTCGGTGTTGCGCCGGCGGACGTCGACGCACGCCTGCGCGACCGCTTCGGGCACTCGGGGCTCGGAGGACTGATCAGCATCGCCGCAACGTGATGGGTCCTGATCTGCGCGCTCCGCACGGGTCCGAGCGCCTCGTGCGCGTTCAGCCAGGCGATGGCCCCTCATCAACTTGGTGGGCCGCGTACTCCACCGTCCTAGAGCGCTCCGGTATCGGTGAACGTAGTCGCGCCGTCATCGAGGCAGACGCCCAGTTCATCGTGGATCAAGGGATCTTCGGTGCGGGCACCCCATCTGAGGGCGACTGGCCGGCGTCACGGGAACGTCGTGGGCTTGTGATGGGTGCGGTCCAGTCGGGCAAGACCGCGTCGATGATGGCAGTCACCGCCAAGGCGCTCGATCGCGGCATCAACGCCGTCGTCATCCTGGCGGGTACTCGCACAGCGCTGTGGCTGCAGACGCTCGAGCGGGTCGTGAACCAGATCGACACTCTCGAGAATCCTCTGCAACGGCGCGTTCGCCTTCCTGCCCACCTCCGCACGTCAGGTGGCCCAGGAGGGCTGTACTCACTGACCCCCCAGCTTGCTCGAACACTCGTGACCAGACACCGACCGCTCATCGCGGTGGTGATGAAGCACGTTGCGCATCTGGAGCAGCTGGCGTCCGCGCTCGACACCGTCTACGAGGAGGCGCAGGTCGCGGGCGAGCCGTTTCACGTGCTCGTCTTGGACGACGAGGCAGACGACTCATCAGTCGTCGACGCCTCGGCCGAATCGGGGTACGACGACGTGACGATGCAGCGCAAGCAGGTTCCCCGCCGCATCGTCGACCTCTGGGAGTCGCGCCGATCCCCGGGCGAGACCAAGGCTGACAACGTGTACGCCACGTATCTCGCGTACACAGCGACACCGCAGGCGAACTTCCTTCAGGACCCGTCCAACCCGCTGGCGCCAAATGAGTTCGTCGCAAGCCTCCGCACGCCAGGACCAGACGGGGACTTCGAGGTCCGCTCGTCGTCGTATCGCATCACTGATGGTCTGCGTGGCTGGTACACCGGCGGCGAGATGTTCTACCGGACCCTTGCCGATGTCCCACTGTGTATAGAGACAGACGATCGCCCTGAGCACGATGTACTCCAGGACGCGGTGCGTGCCTACCTCGTTGCGAGCGCCGTCCGTCTGTGCCGTTCGCCTGGCATGGCGGGGCCCAGCTCTGCTGAGGAGATGGAGTTTCCGACGAGAGACGCAGCTTCGCTCGAACCGATGTCGATGCTCATCCATCCTTCGTCCGCGAAGGAAGAGCATTTCGACGTCGCGCGGCGGGTCGCCGCCTGGTCAGCGGTCGATGACAGCGGCACCTCACTCGACCATTCGGGCGACAGCCTCGGCCGAAGGCTCGCCGTTGACGAGCTGCGTCGCGAGCTCGACGAAGAGCCGGAGAAGTGGCGGCTGTGGTTCGACGACTACCGCCGGTCGGGCCTCGTCTGTCAGGAGCTGCTCGATCTCGACGAGTCACCATTCGACTGGTCGAAGATCGACTGGGATGCGGTCAGGCGGCTACTCGTCGACGAGGTGATCCCAGGGACTCGCGTCGCGGTGATCAACAGCGACGAGAACGCGGACGATCGCCCCCAGTTCTCGGCCTGGCAGGACGGTCCGATCTGGCGAGCACCGCGGAATCTGTCCACGATCTTCGTCTCCGGCAACGTGATGTCGCGCGGGCTGACGCTCGAGGGTCTGACAACGACTCTGTTCACGCGCGCGTCAGGCACACCCCTCGCGGACACGCAGATGCAGATGCAGCGTTGGTTCGGATACCGAGGCAAGATCCTCGACCTCTGCCGGGTCTTCATGCAGCGCGACCAGATCGAACAGTTCACGATGTACCACGAGAACGACGAAGCGCTGCGCCGGGACGTGCTTGCTGCGATGTCGGCCGCCGGCTCGCCGCCGGACATCCAGGTCCTCCAGGGTAGGTCTTTCCAGGCGACCGGAAAGATCAGCAACGTGCGCGGAACACCCCTGTGGCCAGGTCCGAAGCCGTTCGTGCGCCATCTCACGCCGCCAGCGACCGACGACGACAATCTCAGACTGATCGCGAGCCTGTTCTCGGTTGATCCAGTTCCGGTGCCAGATGCCCAGGCTCGTCAGGGCCTGCTGGCCCCAAGGACTGTCAGCCTTCTCGAAGCTGCAGACCTCCTGGAATCCTTGCGCTACGAGGACCACGGTCCAGGTCCGACCAGTCGAGAGGCTAGTCGTTGGACGTCGGTCGCCAACCACGCCGGGCTGTCCTCCAGCGATCCGATGAGTCCGCTCTACCGAGCCCCCTTCGTCGCCGGCGGCATCGACCTAGGCCGCACCTCGCCGTACGCGATCGCGGCCTACCTCCGGCTCTGGGCCGTCTGCCTCGATCGCAGGGTTCGGGGGATGGTGACGACCGACGAACCCTCGATCCTGTGGGACCTCGTCGACCTCGACGTGCGCCAGCGGCAGCAGCCAAGGTTCTGGGTCGGCTTGCGTTTCGGAGAAGGGCCACGCATCGACCGTGGCCCGCTCGCCGAGCTTCCCGTCGAGGTCCATGGCATGGCGCGGTCTGTGTCTGCGGGAGCACTCGGCGCCACCTGGGGTTCGCGGGGTGTCGGCTTCGGCGGCATCGTCGGTGACGAGAACTTTGAGAGCAAGGTGACGGGCAACGTCTCCGCTGTGTCCTCGTCGGGTGCTCGGGTGCCCGGGAGCGACGGACTCATCCTCTTCCACCTGATCGACCGTGGTGAGGACGGAGCCTCCCTGGCCGTCGGCCTGAGCATCCCGCTGGGAGGTCCGGACCATGTCCAAGCACACACCCGAGACGCCGATGAGTGACAGCCCGGTCGAGCGGTCGTTCGAGTGGCTTCGGAGCGAGGTGGGTTCCCTCGAAGCCGCTCCGGACCGCAACACACGGACGATCGTGTGGGCCGATTCGGCATGGTCACTTGCCGTTGCACGCGACCATCGCGGTCGCCTCGAGGTGTTCGTGGTCGGCGACGAGCTGGTGCCTACCGTGCCGATCGTGCGTGACGCGATCGAGTACCAGCACTGGACGACCTCCACGGGCGAGCCGCTGGCCGCAAACCGCTTCGTGTTCCCGAACGCTCCCCACTTCGATGGACTGGCAGCCTTCATCTGCGCCGAGCTCATCGAGAACGGGCTCTATTCCGACCCATCCTCCGCGTTCCGGCGGACCGAACCGGCGCTCGCATTGGCGCTACGGCGCGCGTCGCTCGGCAACGAGGTGCTTCTTGGTCTCGCTGGCGAGCTCGTCGTGCTCCAGGCGCTCCTCCGCGCAGCCGACCCGGGCAGCGCCATGTCGATCCTCGACTCGTGGGCTGGCAGCGTTCCTTCATCGCGCGACTTCCAGCTCGGTCCCGTCGGTGTCGAGGTCAAGACCACGACGGGACCGACCTCCTACMATCACATCAACGGGGTTCATCAGATCGAGCTCGGATTTCCGGTCGACGGCGTCCAGGAGACGTCGGTCTTCCTGCTGAGCATCGGCCTGAGATGGCTCGACGGGGACACGCACGGAGGCACCAGTGTCCCGCAGCTGGTCGACGGCATCATGGCGCGCTTGCCCGACGACCAGGCCAGGGACAACGTTCTGGCGAAGGTCAGGCAATACGGGGGCGACGGAACCCTTGGCTACGACCACATCGAGCAACATCACCTGCCGAGGTTCAAGCGACCCTTCGAGGTACGGTTCGAGCGCCTGTACGACATGACCGACGACGCCATCCGAGTGCTCCGGAGCTCGAACCTGGAAGGGCTCGACCACGTCAGGCAGGACTCCGTGACGTTCCAGGTGACTCTCCCGCGGCAGGTGCGTGGAGATCGCAACCCGACTACTGGGCTCTCGCGCATCGTCGAGAAGGTCCTCGGGCTCGCAAACACGCCCTTACGCGGAGGCAAGAAGGCTACGAGCTAGATGCAACGCAGAGGGAACGCCCCGTGACGATGCCGCAGCACGTTCCGCCGCACCCGGGATCGTCATCTCTCGTCGTCTCTCGACGCATGTCGCGTGCCCGCCGAAGGGACACCGGGCCAGAGCTCGCACTGCGGAGCGCTGTGCACGCCCTCGGGCTGCGATATCGCGTCGCCTATCCGGTGCCCGGCCAGCGGCGGCGAACCATGGATCTCGCATTCACACGGGCCCGCGTCGCGGTTTTTGTCGACGGGTGCTTCTGGCACGGGTGCCCGGAGCACGGAACGAGCCCGCGACTGAACTCCGACTGGTGGAGGCAGAAGCTCGATGCCAACCGAGCGCGCGACGAAGACACCAACCGAGTCTTGGGTGCGCTGGGGTGGGTCGTGATCCGCGTGTGGGAGCACGAGAACCCCGAGGTGGCGGCGCTCAGGATCGCGACCTCAGTCGCTGACGCGAGACTGTCCCGCGGCGACGACTGATTCCATGACGTCATCGGGCGACGCGGGTGAGTCCGTCACGATGGCCTTGAATATCCGACGTCCTGCCTCAGTTGTCTTGAGGATCGCTTCGTCGCGCTTCACGTGCTCACGAAGCACGTGCCACACCGCGCCGACATTGACGCCGTTACCGAGCTGTCGATAGGTCGACGGGGCTGGCTGTTCGCCGAACACGAAGTTGTCCGGCAGCCCTTGCAGACGAGCGGCCTCTCGAGGTGACACGCGACGCTCTCGCGCACCGACGATCGAGGTCTGCGTGATCGCGACCAGTGCCGGCAGGTGCGTGGCGCGCTTGGCGCGCAGACCTGAGGGACGCATCTGCATGACGCACTCCCAGAGCGTCGCTGTGTCCTGGGCCTGCCACTCGAACTTGCGGCGGGACGGCGGGAAGTCCAGCACGCCGTGCCGCGCGATCCACTCATCGAAAGCCGTCCGGTGGGCGGTGTAGAGCGCAGCGTTCTTGCGCAGGAAGTTCGACTTCCAGGAAGGGGTCCCCTCCGGGATCACCAGCTCATCCTCAGGGACCCACGCGTCGACCCAGACGGGGAATCCGGGGAGCCTCCGAGGCTTCTCACCGAGCCGAACCGCTTCAGCCTCGTGGATCGCGCGCATGATGCGCACCCACTCGTCCCACGCGTTGATCCACTCGGTCTCGTCGTCGCTCAGCCCGAATCCATCGACCTCGTGCTCAGGGTCTAGGGGCAGGTCAGCCTCGAGATCCCACTCTTCGCCGCCCCTCAGGCTCCGGTTCTCGACTGCGGGCAGCGGATCAACCCCGCCCATCGAGTCGTCCGGGTCGTAGGTCGCAGTGATGAAGACGCGCTCGCGAACGTGCGGCCGTCCGCCCAGCTCGAGTGGGAGCAGGTGGGGTGAGAAGACTGCCGGCGTCTCGGACACGCGGTAGCCCTGCGCCCGCAGGCTCTCGACGACCACCTGCCACTCGTGCAGGTGGCGGGGGCCCGCAAGGTTTCGGACGTTCTCGAGCAGGACGACTGTCGGGTGGTGCGCCTCGATGATCTTGAGGATGTTCCAGAAGAGGGTGCCTCGGGTCTCGTCCATGCCTCGCTGGGCGCCCGACTTGCTGAACGGTTGGCACGGAAAGCCAGCAGCCAAGATGTCGTGGGCCGGGACCCGCATGACGTCGTCGTTCGCGTCCTTCGTGATGTCCCCGAGGGGGCTGTGACCCCAGTTCAGCTCGTAGACCCGGGCAGCGCGCTTGTCGATCTCGACCGAGTAGACCGGTTCGCCGCCGTAGCCACGGAGCACCGCAGCGAAACCACCGATGCCCGCGAAGAGGTCGATGAAACGAAAGACTCGGCTTCCGCTCTCGGGCTTGTCGACTGCCTGGCTCAACGCTGACTCCTCGCCATCGACGTGCACCATCGGTGCGCTCCTGGGCGCTGTACAGCTGCCTGGGACGCCACAGGATAAGCTTGGCAACGGATTCTCCCCGGTGCAACGACCTGCACTCGGCGTGTCGTACGGACGTTCGAGCTGCGAGGGCGCAACGCAAAACCTCAGCGCGTCCAGATCATTCGCCGGCCCGTCATTGGGGACGACAGCGGTGCGAACCTGCCCGAGAACCGCCCCCGCATCTGTGGACAGACGAAACCGCCCCGCAACACTCCCGCCGTAACGTCCCCCTCACGAGGCACGGACGCAGTCGTCGCCTGAACGCGACCCTGTGACCCCCGAGGACGAGCGCGAGGTGTGGCCCGATGTTCGAACGCGTCGACCCCTTCATCGGCACGGAAGCCACGAGCCTGCCCGCCCAACGGGGCCTCGCGACGACGTGGTGGTGGCCGAAGCCGCAGGTCGGCAACACGCACCCGGGCGCCACGTACCCGCTCGGCATGGTCAGCGCGTGCGCGTACAGCGGCGCTTACCCCACGGGCTACGGGCGCTACGACCTCGGCACCGAGGGGCTCCCCACGGAGATGCACGACCGCCAGGTGGCCAGCGGTTTCACGCACTTCCAGCAGTCCGGCACCGGCGCCATCCGCAAGTACTACAACTACTTCCGCGTCACCCCGATGCTGCAGCCGTTGGACGACCTCGGGCAGCTGTGGGACATCGTCGACGAGGCCGCCGAGCCCGGGTACTACGCCGCGACGCTCGACTCCGGCATCCGCGCGGAGATCACGGTCGGCCCGAAGAGCGCGGTCCACCGGTACACGTTCCCCGCGCATCGCGACGCGCGGCTGGTCATCGACTTCTCGCTGGGCGGGCTGACCATCCCGTACGGCCGGACCGTGCCGCTGCGGGCGCACCTGCACTCGATCAGCCCGGGGGTCGCGCAGGGCGAGATCGTCGTCGAGGGTGCGCCCCTGGCCATCCACGTCGAGTGCAACGACCCTCGATGGCGGCAGATGCTCTGGTACGACCGCCGGCTCATGCCGGGCGGCACACGGCTCGACTTCGACCGGATCCGGCCCACCACCCTGCGCCCGTTCGGACTCATGTGGGCGGGTCCGTCGGAGCCCGGACAGGTGGTGGAGCTGCGGTTCGGGTTCTCGCTGCGGGGAGTCGACCAGGCCCGGGAGAACCTCGAGCGCGAGTGCGGTCCGGGGCCGTCCAGCTTCGCGTCCCGGCGCGCGGCGACCGCCGCCGAGTGGCAGACGAGCCTGGGCAAGATCCGCGTCGACACCCCGTCGAAGGACAAGCAGACCGTCTTCTCGACCGCGCTCTACCACTCCCTGATCAAGCCGTGCCTGGCCCCCGACGAGTCACCGTTCTGGCCGGCCGACGGCCCGTTCGCGTTCGACATCGCGACCATGTGGGACATCTACCGGACCCAGCTGCCGCTGCTCACCACGCTGCTGCCGGAAAGGGCCGTGGAGCTGGCGAACGCGCTCCTGTACATCTCGGAGGAGGAGGGCAACCTCCCCATCGGCTACCGGATGGCCCGCGGCGCCGACCAGTTCAGCCGGCAGGCGTCGGCACTCGCGCACACGTTCCTGTCCGACCTGTGCCAGCTCGGGCTGCCCGGCGTGGACTGGGACTGGGCGCTCGTGCACATGCACAACGACCTGCGCCGCACGTACGGCGAGGACTTCCTGCTGCGGGGCGAGGTCCATCCGATCAGCCACACGCTCGACCTGGCCTTCGGGTACTGGTGCACGTCGCAGATCGCGGCGCACGTGGGCGACCTGGCGCTCGTCGACCAGTTCGCTCCCCTGGCCGCGCGCTGGGTCAACGCGTTCGACGAGGCCACCGGCCTGCTCGAGGACTCGACCTACTACGAGGGCGGTCGGTGGAACTACTCGTTCCGGCTGCTGCACGACATGGCGGCGCGGATCAAGCTCTCGGGTGGCGACGACGGCTTCGTCGCCCAGCTCGACCACTTCTTCGGGTTCGGCGCGCCCCCCGTGGTCCAGCCCGGGGTCCGGCCCGGCATGGAGGAGATGGCCGCGGGCTACGCGCTCAACCGGTTCGAGGGCCTCAACAACGAGCCCGACATGGAGGCGCCGTGGTCCTACCACTACGCCGGTCGGCCCGACCGGACCGCCGAGGTGGTGCAGGCCATCGTGCAGAACCAGTTCGGCGTCGGCCGCGGCGGCCTCCCGGGCAACGACGACTCCGGTGGCCTGTCGTCGTGGTTCGTCTGGGCGTCGCTCGGGCTCTTCCCGGTCGCCGGCCAGAACCTGTTCCTCATCAGCGCACCGGCGTGGCGGGAGTCGTCGATCGACGTCGGCGACCGCAACCTCACCATCGAGACCTCAGGGTTCATCGAGCCGACACCTGACGGACCGGTTCAGTACGTCCAGTCCGTCCACCTCGACGGCGAACGACTCGATCGCACCTGGCTGACAGGCGCGGAGCTCCACCGCGGGGGGCGCCTCCACATCGCGCTCAGCCCGGAGCCCAGCGACTGGGGGACCACCGTCCGGCCCCCGTCCGTCAGCACCAACCCTCCGACCACCGCGCTGCGGCGCTGACCTAGGAGCCGACGTGAACACTGAGCGCCGTCTCGTGATCGTCGTCCGAGCCGACCCGGTCATCTGCGGGCACTCCGGCGAAGCCCGGAACCTCGCGGAGGCCGCCCTCCAGCGGGGTTTCGACGACGTCCGCATCGTCACCTGGCCCATCGACCGGCTCCAGCAGACGGGCCTGCCGCTCAAGCCCCTCGACGGGGTGCTGCCCTACTCGCCCGGCATCACGGTCGAGCGCCCCGAGCCCGTCGGCGACTACAAGGTCCCCGACGGACGGTGGCTCGCCGGGATCGTCGGCAGGCTGGTCGAGCTGTTCACCGACGGCGTCCCGACGGTCGCCATGTCGCTGTACCTGAGCCCGCACTCGCTCGCGGTGGCCGACGCCGTGCACGTCGCCCGCCGCACCGGCCTGCCCGTCAACGTGACCACGGTCGCCGAGGCGGTCGGGTCCGACGTCACCAACGTCGTGCGCGCCTGCGTCGAGAAGGACGAGTTCGGCGCCGCGGCTCACGTGCTGTCGAGCTACCTCGAGCATGACGTCTGCCTGGCCGTGAGCGACTACACGCGCGAGCTGATCATCGCCGAGGCCGCCGCCATCGACGCCAAGCACGGCACCACATTCGCCGCCCAGTGCCGCGAGCGCGTCACGGTCTCCTACCCCGCCATCGACGTGGCGTCCTACCTGGACCTCGACCCTGCGGTGACCGCAGAGGTCCTGGGTTCCCGCGGCCTCACCGCCGACGGCTACGTCCTCTTCCTCTCCCGCCTGGCGCACGCGAAGGGTGTCGACGACCTCATCGCCGGCTTCGCCGCGAGCCGCGCGTCGGAGTCGCTGCGGCTGGTCGTCGCCGGCAACGGCCCCGACGCGACGCGACTGCAGGAGATCGCCGCCGCGTCGAGCGCAGCCGACCGCATCGTGTTCTTCGACGACGTCGACGACGACGAGAAGGCCCACCTCATGGCCGCCTCCGCCGCCTACGTCCTGCCGAGCAAGCCCCGCCCCGAGTTCGTCGAGACGTTCGGCATCGCCCTCGCCGAGAAGATGCTCGCCGGCGGCGGCCCGGTCATCACCACGGACACCGGCGGCATCGGCGAGGCCGTCGGCGACACCGCGCTCATCGTCCCCGTCGAGTCCCCCGCTGCCATCGCCTCGGCCCTGGACCGCGTGCTTGCGATGTCTCCCGACGAGCGCGCCGACTGGGAGACCCGCGCCCGCCTGCACGCGCTGCAGTTCGACCGCGGCGCCGTGCTGGACGCGATCCTCCACCGCGTCGCCGAGGTGTCGCAGCCGAGGGTGCCCGCGCCCGCGTTCTTCTGACGAACGAGTTCGCCCGACTGACCGACGACTGAGACGCAGCGGGCCACGCGGCCGTCGCGACGTCCTGCGCTCGTACGATGCGCCCGTGACGGTCCCCCGCCTGGAGCTCAGCTTCCTCACCTTCGTCCCCTACGACGACCCCGCCGACGCTGGCCAGTCGCTGCGCGACGCCGTCGACCTGTTCCGGTTCGCCGAGGAGCTCGGGTACGACGTCGGCTGGGTGYGCGTGCGCCACCTCGAGAAGTTCCTGTCGTCGCCGTTCCCGCTGTTCGCTGCCATCGGGCAGGCGACGACGCGGATCGGTTCGGCACCGCGGTGCTGCCCATGCGGTACGCCGACCCGATCGCCGTCGCCGAGGACGCGGCCACCGTCGACCTGCTGTCGGGTGGTCGGCTCGAGCTGGGAGTCGCGGGCGGGATCAAGCCGTCGGCATCCCTGCTCGACGGGGTGTACGGCGCGAGCGAGCGATCGTTCGACGACGAGTCCCAGCACCGGATCGTCCAGCTCCGCGCAGCCCTCTCCGGGGAGCCGGTCGCTGTCGCCCCCGAGGGTGGCTTCCCGATCGCGCCGCCCGGCACCGAGCTCATCGTCCGGCCTCACAGCCCCGGCCTGGCCGACCGGGTCTGGTACGGCCCGGGATCCAAGGCGACCGCCGTGCGTACCGCCGAGCAGGGCATGGACCTGCTGGTGTCGACGCTCAACAGCGAGGACGACGGGCGGTCGTTCGAGGAGACGCAGCGCGACCAGATCCGCGCCTACAAGGAGACGTTCGACGTCCCCGGTCGGACTCCGCGAGCACGCCGGCCGCATCGTCCTCCCGAGCGTCACGCCCGAGGACGACGAGCTCTTCGCCGAGTACATCGCCTGGTACGCCGGCCGGTTCGATGCGACGGGCCGCCCGCCCGCTGGCACCGGGTTCGGAGTGTTCAGCCCGACGCACCACGGGAGTCCCGACGAGGTCGTCGCCAGCCTGCAGGCCGACGTCGCGCTGCAGGAGGCGACGGGCCTCGACATCGTGCTGCCCGCGAACGCGACGCACGCGATGAGCCGCCGCATCCTGGAGAACGTCGCCACGTCGGTCGCCCCTCGCCTCGGGTGGACGCCGGCCTGACTCACGTCCTGACGACCTCGACCTCGCACGCCACACCCGGCGACGTGGCAAGTCGCGCGTCTGCCGTCAGCAGCGCACCGCCGAGTCGCTCCGCGAGGGCGACGTACGCCGCGTCGTAGGCCGACAGGTTCGCGCCGAGGGTCCACACGCGCTGCGCGAGGACGGCCTGGGGCCAGAGCTCGATCGACAAGGCGTGGAAGCCGTCGATTGCCAGGCGCGCCTCGGCCTCGGAGAGCCGCCCGGCGTTGCGGTGCCGCCGCAGGACGTTGGTGACCTCGTGCGGCAGGAGGTCCGGGGCGACGACAGTCGCGCCGGCGAGGCGCGCTGCCACTCGCTCGCCGGGCTCTCCCGGGTCGATGAGCAGCAGCAGTGCGGCGGACGCGTCGAGGACGACGACGCTCACCGCTGGTCGGCCGCGAGCTCGGCGGCCAGCTCGGACCAGGTGAGCCTCGGGTACGCCCGGGCGCGCTCACGGACGAGGGCAAGGGCGTCGTCGGCGCTCGGCCGGGCGGTGAGCTCGATCAGATGTGCGCGCAGGAACTCCTGCATGGACCTGCCGGAGCGGGCCGCCCGTGCGGCGAGCTCGTCGCGAACCTCGTCGGGAACATCGCGGACGGTGATGACGGTCATGCCTGCATTCTAGCGCCGGTGCATGCACTATCGCTGCTTGCTGAACCCACGCCCCAGCCTCAGCCCTCCCACAGCAACGACACGGGCCCCCTTCCGCTGGTGGAGCCCGTCCCACAAGGAAAGAGGCATGGCGCTGGCCGGCACGGTTGGTGGCAGCGGCCGGGAGGCCGCGGCGGCCGCCCCGGCACGCGCCCCTGACCCCACGGCCGAGCGCGCCCGACAAGGCGCGCTCGGCGTCGGGTGCTCAGGCGAGGACCGCGACCTCCATCGCCTGGGCGGGCACCTGGCCGGGGATGCCGACGCCCGTGGTGATCCGCTGGCGCAGGCTGACGTTGATGTACCAGCTCCATGCGTTGTGGCAGATCTCGAAGCACTCGTGCGCCGGCACCAGCCCGACGTGCGTGAACCGCAGCCGGGTCCGGTCGCCCTCGGGCGTGATCTCGAACCGGATCCGCGTGCCCACCCACTCGGCCGTGTCCTCGACGAAGTTCAGCTCGGCCTCGAGGACCAGCCACTCCATCAGCTCCCCCGGCACCACGTCGGTCAGGCGCTGACGGGAGACGTGGATCGGCTCGTTGTGGAAGACGAACTCGTCGCCCAGCCGGGCCGTCCCGCCCTCGATGGCATCGACCCACCAGCCGCGCACGTCGGTCACGGCCGCGAAGACCTCGTCCGGCGTCTGGTCCACCGTGTAGGTCGTCGTGAAGTCCTGCTTGCTCATGGGGTTCTCCGTTCTGCAACTTTTCGGTTGCATCAACGTAAGCCGCCCCACGGCGAACTGCAACCCCCAAATTGCAGCAATGCCTAGCGGCCGGTCACGCGCGCCTTCCCGGCGGCCAGGTCGAACAGCCGCGGAAGGATCGCGTCACCGGCCACGCGGAGCCCGTCGTGCAGGTGCTCGTTCGTGATCCAGACCTGCAGGTTGCCGACGGACGTCGCCAGGGCGAGGTCGAGGTCCACGTACGGGTCGTCGTAGTACTGGACGGCCGCGACCGGCACCTCGTTCGACGCGAGGCGGTCGAGGTCGTACAGCTCCGGCCACTGCGTGCGCCCGGCGAGCTCCTCGGCCGCACCCCGGAACGGCTGCAGCGACCGGTGCTGCTCGTACATCCACGGGAACACGGCCTCGCCCGTGAGCTGGAGCGGCCGCGCACCGGCGGCGAACGACGGCCAGCGGTCGTGCTCGGCCTGCGCCGCCCAGCCCGGCTCCCGGGTGCCCTGGTGGTAGATGACCTCCTGCAGCACGGCATACAGCGGTCCGTCGTCGAAGCCCGTTGCCCGCACGACCGCCGCGAGGAAGGCGTCGGACAGCCCGCCATCCACGGAGAACGCCGTGTCCAGCAGCCAGTGCACCTCGTCGAGACCCGTGCTCATGCCGAACGGCTGCCCCAGCTGCTGCAGGCGCTCCACGGTCAGCGGCTCGCCCGTGGGCAGGACGACGGAGTCCAGCCGGTCCGCGATCTCCCCCAGCAGCGGCACGTCGGACGGGTGCAGTCGCGCCAGCTCACGGTTGCGCGCGGCCTGCCGCCGGTAGGTCGCCGCGTAGACGTCCTCGGCGGTCGCCGTGGCCGGCGGCAGCCCGCCCGTGACGTAGCAGCGGGTCAACGCCGACGGGTGCCGCGACAGGTAGGTGAGCGTGAGGAACCCGCCGTACGACTGCCCGAGGGTGGCCCACTGGCGCCCGCCGTAGACGGTCGCGCGGAGGTGCTCGGCGTCGGCCACGATCGCGTCGCCGCGGAAGCACGCGAGGTAGTGGGCGGCCTGCACCGCATCGTCGAACCGGCTGATCACGCGCCCGTCCACCGGCGACGACCGCCCCGTCCCGCGCTGGTCCAGCAGGATCACGCGGTACTTCTCGAGCGCGGTCGCGATCCAGCCGCCGCCCAGCGGCCGCGGCCCGTGGTGACCCGGACCGCCCTGCAGGAAGAGCAGCAGCGGCAGGTCGTCGGACGCCTTCTCGGGGTCGACCAGCTCGCGCGCGAACACCTCGATCGACCCGAACCGCTCCGGGGCGGACCAGTCGACGGGCACCTGCACCCGGTGCTCCCGGACGGCGAACCCGGTCATCGCGTAGCTGTCAGCCATGCGCGCCACACTATGGTCCGGCCGTGCAGGGCGGTCGGTGGCCGCGCATGCTGGTGCCATTACGAGGAGGTCCACCCCTGACTACCGCACGCACCGCCGAGGGCACCGGCGTCGGCTTCCGCACCGAGCGCGGCCCGATCCTCATCGCGATCATGGTGACCACCGGCCTGGTCGCCGTCGACGCGACGATCCTGGCCACGGCCGTCCCGACCATCGTCGCCGACCTGGGCGGCTTCACCAGCTTCCCGTGGCTGTTCTCGGTCTACCTGCTCACGCAGGCGGTGAGCGTGCCCATCTACTCCAAGCTGGCGGACACCGTCGGCCGCAAGCCCGTCATCCTGCTCGGCATCGGCCTGTTCCTCCTCGGGTCGGTGCTGTGCGGGTTCGCGTGGAGCATGCCGGCCCTCATCGCGTTCCGCGCCGTGCAAGGCCTGGGCGCGGGGGCGGTCCAGCCGATGGCCATCACCATCGCGGGCGACATCTACACGGTCGCTGAGCGGGCCAAGGCGCAGGGGTACATCGCGAGCGTGTGGGCCGTCTCGTCGGTGGTCGGTCCGACGCTCGGCGGGGTGTTCTCGGAGTTCCTCACCTGGAACTGGATCTTCTTCGTCAACATCCCGCTGTGTCTCGCGGCCGCCTGGCTGCTGATCCGGCACCTGCACGAGAACGTCGAGCGCACCCGGCACCGCATCGACTGGGCGGGCGGCGCTCTGCTCACCACCGCGATGAGCCTGCTGATCCTTGCGCTGCTCGAGGGCGGGCACGCGTGGGAGTGGGTGTCGGTGCAGAGCATCGGCGCGTTCGTCGTCGGCACGCTGCTGCTGGTCGCGTTCGTGCTGGTGGAGCAGCGGGCCGAGGAGCCCGTGCTGCCGCTCTGGGTGTTCTCGCGCCGGCTGCTCGTGGCGACCGCGCTGGTGTCGGTCGGCGTCGGCGTGGTCCTCATCGGGCTGACGTCCTACGTGCCGTCGTTCCTCGAGGCCCTGCTCGGAGTCTCGCCGCTGACCTCGGGCCTCACCCTCGCCGCGCTCACCATCGGCTGGCCCATCACCGCCTCGCAGTCCGGACGGCTCTACCTGCGCTTCGGGTTCCGCACCACGATGCTCATCGGGTCCGGCATCGTCGTGCTCGGCACGGCGGCGCTGGTCGTGGCCTCGATGCACCCGTCGGTGCTCGCGGTCGGGCTGTCCTGCTTCGTCGCCGGCGCCGGGATGGGGCTCGTCGCGTCCCCCGGTCTCATCGCCGCGCAGTCGAGCGTCGGCTGGGGCGACCGCGGGGTCGTGACGGGCGCCAACCTGTTCTCGCGGTCCATGGGCAGCGCGGTCGGCGTCGCGGCGCTCGGCGCCCTGGTCAACGCGCTCTTCAGCGGCGACACCCCCACCCAGGACCCCGCGCAGTTCGGCGACGCCGTGACCGTGGCGTTCACGGCCGTCGCCGTCGTCGCGCTGGGGATCGTCGCGGCGTCCGCGGCCATGCCACGGACGACGGTCGAGCACGTCGCGCCCCCGACGAGCGATCCGGTCACCCCCGACGGAGACTGAGACCTCATCGAGGGAAGGGCTCCAGCATGGGCATCGAGGATCTGGTCAACCAGGCGAAGAACGCGGTCGACGGGCACGAGGATCAGGCCAAGGACGCGCTCGACAAGGCGGCCGAGGCCATCAAGGCGAGGACGAGCGACGGCCAGGACGGCGTCGTCGACAGCGTCGTCGACAAGGCGAAGGACTACCTCGACGACCAGAAGAAGAAGTAGGCCGCATGCCCCTCACCGGCGAGTACCTCCCGAGCACGTCCGGCTGGGCGCGCAAGCAGGCCGAGGCGTACGAGGCGTCGGGCGGCGCCAAGGCCAACACCCTGCACGGCAAGCCGGTCATCGTGCTGACGTCCCTGGGCGCGACCAGCGGCAAGCTCCGCAAGACGGCGCTCATGCGGGTGGAGCACGAGGGCCGGTACGCGGTCGTCGCGTCCCAGGGCGGCGCCCCCAAGAATCCCGCCTGGTACCGCAACGTGGTGGAGCACCCGCACGTCGAGCTGCAGGACGGCGCGGTGAGGAAGGACTACATCGCGCACGAGGCGACCGGCGCCGAGCGCGACGAGTGGTGGGCGCGCGCGAACGAGGTCTGGCCCGCGTACGCCGGCTACCAGACGAAGACGGACCGGCTCATCCCGGTGTTCGTGCTGGTGCCGACGGACGAGTGAGCGTCAGCCGAGCAGCAGGTACCAGCCGCCGACGCCGATGACCCCGCCGAGGATCGGCGCCGCGACCGGGACCCACGCGTAGTCCCACTGCGACGAGCCCTTGTTCTTCAGCGGCAGCACCGCGTGCACCATGCGGGGTCCGAGGTCGCGGGCGGGGTTGAGCGCTGGGCCGGTCGGTCCGCCGAGCCCCGCGACGAGACCCCAGACCAGGAAGCCCAGCGCGAGGTGGGCCACCGCCGGCTCGTTCGCCGTCAGGGGCGAGTGCACGATCGCCAGGGCGCACGAGAAGAGGATCACCGACCCGAGCAGCTCGCTGAGGAAGCCGTTGAGGCGCGAGTGCGCGGCGTTGATCGTCGAGAACGTCGCCAGGATGTCCTCGGGGTCCGTGGTCTGGTCGTAGTACGGCTTGTGGGTCACGACGATGGCGCACTGGCCGGCGATCGCGCCGAGCATCTGCGCGACGATGTACGGCGCCACCTCGGACCACGGGAACAGCCCCCACGTCGCGAGGCCCAACGTGAACGCCGGGTTGATGAGGTTGCCGCTGATCCCGCCGAACATGATCGCGGGGATCATCACGCCGAACCCGTAGCCCATGGCGATGAGCGACCAGCCGCCGCGGTACCCCTTGGAGCCCTTGAGATGCACGTTCGCGACCGTGCCGTTGCCCAGGATGATGAGGATCGCTGTCCCGATGAACTCGCAGGCCAGCCGCACGGCCAAGCTGTAGGACGGGTCCATCGGCTCCCCGCTCGTCGGCGCTCAGACCGTCAGCGTGGCACAGCCGCCCGCCACCGCACGAGCGCAGCGAGCGCCACGCCGACCGCGTACGCGACCAGGTCCACGGCCGCAAACGTGGTGCCCAGCGCGTAGCGGGCCACGGGGACGGCGTCGACGACACGGGCCGGGACGCCGGTCAGCTGGGCGAGCTCGACCAGCGCGCACACCGCGAACGCGATCGCGGCGACGAGGCTCGGCCTCGCGCGCGGAGCGACGACGACCAGCAGCGCGTAGACGAAGGCGGCGTAGACGGCGTCGCCGGCGGGATCGGCGAGCGGGCCACCGAGCCGGCTCACCACGAGCCCGACCCCGACCAGCCCCAGGGCCGCGAGCGCGGCGAGCGCTCGAGGCGTTAGGTGAAGACCTCGTCGCGCTGGGCGTGACGAAGTCTTCGCGTTGACGTCCGTCGGACGAGGATCGGGCACGCCAGAACGCTACGTGGCGCTCTGCGGAGGTCGTGTCGGGTCGACGTGTCGGTCTTGCGCTCGTGGAGGTCGATCTCGACCGTTGATGGTGGCTCGCCGAGTGCACCCGACGTGAAGGCGAGCCGCCCACAGCCCCGGCAGTCCTCAGGTGTGTCGGTGCCTCTCCGCGTCCAGGACGCACTCTGAGCGCGTGGAGGCCTGGCGACGACCCTGGCCGTGGCTCGTGGCCCTGGTGGTCTGCGTCGCGGTCGGGGCCGGGGTGCCCGCGTGGTCGCAGGCTCGTGTCGCGGCGCGGTACGCGGTCACCGCCGACGACCTCGCGGCCGGGCGGGCGGCACTGGCCCAGCTGGAGGTTCGCGGGCGAGCGCCCACCACGGGCTATACCCGCGAGCGGTTCGGGCAGGCGTGGGCGGACGTCGACCGCAACGGCTGCGACACCCGCAACGACGTGCTGCGGCGCGACCTCGTCGCGCCCGTCACGGAGGGCTGCGTGGTGCTGAGCGGCACGCTCGACGACCCGTACACGGGCGTGCCGATCGCGTTCGCGCGCGGGCCGTCGTCGGCGGACGTGCAGATCGACCACGTCGTCGCCCTGTCCGACGCGTGGCAGACCGGCGCGCAGTCCTGGACGCCGGCGCAGCGCCAGGCGTTCGCCAACGACCCGGCCAACCTGCTGGCCGTCGACGGTCCCGCCAACCAGGACAAGGGCGCGGGAGACGCGGCGACCTGGCTGCCCCCCAACCGCGGGTACCGCTGCGTGTACGCGCTGCGACAGGTGCGCGTGAAGGCGTCCTACGGGTTGTGGGTCACCGCCGCCGAGCGCGACGCCCTGGACCGCGAGCTCGGCCGGTGCGTGGTCGGGACGGTGCGGTCACCCTGACGCTGCGCCGGCATCGAGGGCTGGCCAGTCACCCGCACCAACGACGAGTACGCATTCAGTCGTCGTCGGACGTCAGGCGACCTGCCACGACGTCGATCTCGACCTTGATGCCCGCCAGCAGCGAGCCCACCGTGGTCCGCGCCGGCTTCGGGTACGGGAAGAACTCTTCGTACGCATCGTCGAACTCGGCGAAGTCCGCAAGGTCGGCAAGGTGGACGGTCGTCTTCACGACGTCGCCCAGGTCGAGCCCCGCGGCGCCCAGCGTCGCCTCGACGTTGCGCAGCGCCTGCCGGGTCTGGTCGGCCACGGACTCGGGGATCTCGCCGGTGACCGGGTCCTGCGGGCCGAAACCCGCGGTCCACACGAGGTTGCCCAGCCGGATCCCCTGGGAGTAGTTACCCGCGGGCTGCGGTGCGTCGGGGGTGCTGATCTTCTCGCGGGTCATCGTGCTGCCTCTCGAGAGCGGTGAGCGCGTCGAGGGACAGTCTCCCCCAGCGTCCCGGTCGACCGGGGAGCGCTCCGGTGAGGCGGCGAACGAGACGAGCACCGCGGCCTCCCGTTGACGAGGGAATCGACGCGGAGCAGCGTGGTCGCGGTGACCGTCGTCGTGCCCCTCACGCCCGACCTCTGGCCCGCGCTCGAGGAGCTGCTCGACCAGGGCGGACCGGCGGGCCGGTGCTGGTGCATGGCGTACCGGGTCGGGCCGTCGTACCGCCACCGCCCTGCCGCCGAGAACCGCGCAGACCTTCGTGCGGTCGTCGACCGCGGTCCGCCGCCCGGGCTGCTGGCGTTCCGGGGCGACCGCGCCGTCGGCTGGTGCCAGGTCACTCCTCGCGGCGACGTCCCGGCCCTCGACACAACCTGGCGGCTGCGCCGCGTGGACGACGTGCCCGTGTGGGCGATCACCTGCTTCTACGTGCGGAAGGGACATCGACGCGGCGGCGTCATGGCGGCGCTCATCGGGGGTGCCGTCGCCCTGGCCCGGGATTCCGGCGCGCCGGCGGTCGAGGCGTACCCGCTCGACGGCTCGGTCTCCCCGAGCGCGACGAGCATGGGCTACGCGACGACGTTCGCCGCCGCGGGATTCGTCGAGGTGGCGCGGCGGTCGCCGGAGCGCCCGATCATGCGGTACTCGTTCGGCGGCGACGCCGCGATCAGTACGGCTAGAGCTGGAGCCCGATGAGCCAGGCCGCGCCGAGCGCGAGCGCAGCCAGGCAGCCGAGCAGCAGGATGGCCACCCAGAGGCCGCCGGGCAGGTGGGTCAGGCGGCCGAGCAGACCGGCGTCGGACGTGTCGGACGCCCCGCGGCGTCGTGCGCGGCGGCGTTCGGACTGCATCTCGAGGACCGCGCGCGGAGCGCCCAGCAGCAGGAACCAGGTCAGCGCGTAGGCGGCGACGGCCTGCACCGTCGCGGACCCCCACACCGTGATGCCCACCAGCAGCGCGCCGGTCACCAGCACCGACCACAGGCCGTACCAGTTGCGGATCTGCACCAGCACCAGCACGAGGACGACCAGCAGGGCCCAGAGCAGCGCGACGGCGTACCCGCGGGACAGCAGCCACGCCGCGCCGACGCCGAGAACCGCCGGCCCGAGGTACCCCGCGGCCGCCGTCGCGACCATGCCGGGACCCCGCTGCTTGCCCACCGACACCGTGAGCCCCGAGGTGTCGGAGTGCACCCGGATCCCCGACAGGCGTCTGCCGACGAGCACCGCCACGCCCGCGTGCGCCGCCTCGTGCACGATGGTCAGTCCGTGCCGGGCCACGTACCACGCTCGCGGCACCAGGAGGATGACCAGCACGCCCGCCGCGGTGAGCAGGACGGTCGTGCTCGATGGCACCGCCTGGGGCGTCGTGATGTCGTGCCAGGCGTCGCCGAGCCAGTCCACGGGCGGGGTCCTTCGTCCGTCGTCGTCCGACCAGGCGGGCGGGCAGGAGGGACCCTACCCAGCCGCGGGCGCCTCGGCGGGCAGGACGACGTCGGTGCCGGTCGCGGTGATCCGCACACCGGTGCTCACCACCGTGGCCTTCGACAGGGCCACGCCCTCGGGCAGCCCGCTCACCGGGATCTCGATGTCGGTCAGCCGCTTCCCGATGGCGTTGGGCAGGTCGTCGACCGAGACGGTCAGGCCCGCGATCTGCACGTTCTCCACGTTCACCAGCAGCTTTCCGTCCTCCACCCGCGGGACCAGGTTGGCGGCCAGCGTCAGGCCCAGCACCTTCCCCGACGCCTTCAACGCGTTCCCGTCGACCGCCACCGCCACGTCCAGCTCGGACTGGTCCTTGACGATCTGCTCGATCGTCGCGGTCGGCAGCGTCGCCTCGATCGTCGCCGAGCCCACGGTGTAGGGCTCCGAGGTGCTCACGTCCTGCGCGTCGATGGTCACGTCCGTGGCCTTGATGCCCTCCAGCGTGACCCCGTCGACCTGACCCGTGACGTCGTCGATCGACCCCGCCATCAGCTGGTTGAGGAACGGGAACCCGCCGAGCTCGACCGTCGGTGTGCCGACGACGCCGTCCAGGTTCTGCTCGATGGCGTCGACCACCCGTTGCTCCGCCACCGACTCGGTCACCCGGTCGGCGACGAAGGCACCGCCCACCACGACGACGACCGCGACGACCCCCACGACCACTCCGCGCCCGCTCACGACCCTCACGCTAGGGGGCGAACGGCTCCCCGCGCTGCTCGTCGGCGCTACTCGCAGCCGATCCCGTCGTTGTCGCGGTCCAGCTTCGGCTGGTACCCCGGGGAGCCGGCGTACACCGGCGCCGCGCCGGCGGCCCTCGCCTCGGTGCAGTTCTTGAAAGGTCCGGAGACCGCCGGTGCGGCCGGTGCGGCCGGTGCCGCGGTCTGCGCGGGTGCCACGGGCCGCGCGGGCGCGACCCC